>NZ_JBIVJB010000003.1:18918-151550 GCF_044750025.1 Pseudomonas sp. NPDC088885
GGGAGCGGGCTTGCTCGCGAAGAGGCCATTTCAAACACCAAAAATCTTAGGCCTGCCCCGGCACATTCGGCCAAAGATCCGACACCAGAAACAACCGCTCCGCCTCTCCCACAGGGGAATGCATTCCAAATGTGGGAGCGGGCTTGCTCGCGAAGAGGCCATTTCAAACACCAAAAATCTTAGGCCTGCCCCGGCACATTCGGCCAAAGATCCGACACCAGAAACAACCGTTCCGCCTCTTCCCAATCGCCCCGCGCATTCTCGGTCAGGCGCACCAGCAATTGCGCCGGCGCCATCGGTTCCAGTTCCTCCAGCCACGCCTGCAAATGCACTTCGCTCCAGGTTTGATCCGCCGGGTAATGCGCCGGCGCCAGCCACGCGTGACGGGGCAGGGGCTGCCAGCGACCGGCCGGGCGTTGCGCGACGAACGCTGGCCAATCCTTTTGATGCAACCAACTGCCGCGCAGATGCTGCGGGTGCGCGCCGCTTGGCGACTCAGCCTGACCGGGCCACGGATACAGCAGATAGCCGCCCAGCCACAATTGCGCGCTGAACGACTCGATATCCAGCGCCGCCAAGGCTTCACGGCTTTCCGGTCGCGCCGAGATCGGCAGCTGGTGACCGGCCAGGTGCGCCAGTTTGCGATCCAGCCGATCATGACAACCCGGCCCCAGCCATTGCGCCGAATCACGCCCGTCGCCCTGTTGCGGGCCGAGGTACAGCTTGATCGCCAGCTCCAAGTGATGCACGCCATCACGGTCACGCAGCAGCATGTCCAGTTCGCCGAGCGTATGGCCTTCGCGGCGGATCGGCAGGTTAGCGGCAATCAACTCGATCCCCGGAGCCTGCGCCACGGCAAATTGCCACAGCCGCTCGTAATACAGGCCCAGACGCCGCGTGCGCGCCTGCGATAACCAATGCAGCAAACCGTAGCTGTCGCGGTCGAGTTGGCGCAGCCAATGTTCGAGGCGATGCGGGTCATTCACCCAGTCGCTGCCGGCCAGCGGATGACGTTGCGGCCACGGCGTGGTGGCGAGCATCGGCGGGGCGAGGATCACCCACGCCAGATCCCGCACTTCCGGATGGCGCAATTGGTGAGGCAACTGGAGCAGGTCGGGAAATAGGATCATCTTGCGAGCATAGCCGTAAACACGAGCGCGCCCTTGAGGCTGAAAGGATTTTGTCTATCTGGCGCTTTCGCCCATAATCCTGTTTTTCGCGTTTTCGATTGTGCGCAGAGGTCCCATGGAGCAATTTCGTAATATCGGCATCATCGGTCGCCTGGGCAGTTCCCAGGTGCTGGATACCGTCCGCCGACTGAAACGGTTTCTGCTCGATCGTCACCTGCATGTGATCCTCGAAGACACCATCGCTGAAGTGCTGCCGGGCCACGGCCTGCAAACCTCGTCGCGCAAGATGCTCGGCGAAGTCTGCGACATGGTCATCGTCGTCGGCGGTGACGGCAGCCTGCTCGGCGCCGCGCGCGCGCTGGCCAAACACAATATTCCGGTGCTGGGCATCAACCGTGGCAGCCTCGGCTTCCTCACCGATATTCGCCCGGATGAACTGGAAGTCGAAGTCGCCAAAGTGCTCGACGGCCACTATCTGGTGGAAAACCGCTTCCTGCTGCAAGCCGAAGTGCGCCGTCACGCCGAAGCCATTGGCCAGGGCGACGCGCTCAACGACGTGGTGCTGCACCCCGGCAAATCGACGCGGATGATCGAGTTCGAGCTGTACATCGACGGCCAGTTCGTTTGCAGCCAGAAGGCTGACGGCCTGATCGTCGCGACGCCGACCGGTTCCACGGCTTACGCGCTGTCCGCCGGTGGCCCGATCATGCATCCCAAGCTCGACGCCATTGTGATCGTGCCGATGTACCCCCATATGTTGTCGAGCCGGCCAATTGTGGTCGATGGCAACAGTGAGCTGAAAATCGTCGTGTCGAAAAACATGCAGATTTACCCGCAAGTCTCCTGCGACGGGCAGAACCACTTCACCTGCGCGCCGGGCGACACCATCACCGTCAGCAAGAAAGCGCAGAAGCTGCGCCTGATTCACCCGCTCGACCACAACTACTATGAAGTCTGCCGCACCAAGCTCGGCTGGGGCAGCAAGTTGGGTGGTGGAGGCGACTGATGCTCGATCCCGCGCGCAGTTATGACCTGATTGGTGACGTGCACGGATGCGCCCTGACCCTCGAACACTTGCTTGACCGACTCGGTTATCACAAGCAAGGCGGGGTCTGGCGGCATCCATCGCGCATGGCCGTGTTCGTTGGCGACATCATCGACCGTGGCCCGCGCATTCGCGAGGCGCTGCACATCGTCCATGACATGGTCGAGGCCGGTCAGGCCTTGTGCATCATGGGTAACCACGAATTCAACGCACTCGGCTGGAGCACCCCGGCGCCACCGGGCAGCGGCAAGCAATTCGTCCGCGAGCACACCAAGCGCCACGCGCGGTTGCTCCACGAAACCCTGACGCAGTTCGAAGGCCATCCCGGCGACTGGCACGATTTCCAGCGCTGGTTCTATGAGCTGCCGCTGTTTGTCGACGCCGGACGTTTCCGCGTGGTTCACGCCTGCTGGGATGCCGGCCTGATCGAACCGCTGCGCGCGCTGTTCCCCAATGGCTGCATCGATGAGCATTTCCTCCAGGCCTCGGCGGTACCGGACAGCTTCGCCTGCACCGTGTTCGACCGTTTGCTGCGTGGCACCGACATGCGCCTGCCCGATGGTTTGACCATGACCAGCGGCGACGGTCTGGTGCGTTCGTTCTTCCGCACCAAGTTCTGGGAAGACGACCCGAAAACCTACGGCGACATCGTCTTCCAGCCCGATGCCTTGCCGGAACCGGTGGCGCAAACGCCGCTGACCTCCACTGAAAAGAATTCCCTGCTGCGCTACGGCGTCGACGAGCCGTTGCTGTTTGTCGGCCACTACTGGCGCAGCGGCAAACCGGCGCCGATCCGGCCGAACCTCGCGTGTCTGGATTACAGCGCCGTGCTCTACGGCAAACTCGTTGCTTATCGCCTGGATCAGGAAACCTTCCTCGATCCAAATAAATTTGTCTGGGTCGATGTTGAGCGGCCGGAGGTGCTGCAATGAGTTCGGTAGCGGTATTACGTCTGCCTTTAGGCGTGGATCTGAGCGGTTTCGTCAAACTGCTGCAACGCATGCAAGTGCCGCATCGCGTCAGTGAAGAGGCGGGCGAGCAAGTGTTGTGGGCGCCGTCGGAAATCAGCGAAGACGTGCGCTCACTGTACGAACGCTTCCCAGCAGGTGATCCCGATCAGCAACTGGACATTCCCGTCGCGCCGACCGTCAAACGCCCGAGCTTCGCCGAACAACTGAAATACGCCAAGGCCACCGGCTTCATTCTGCTGCTGTGCCTGATCGTCGGCGGCCTGACTTACCTCGGTGAAAACCTGCAAACCCTGCGCTGGCTGACCTTCCTCGATTTCCAGGTGGTCGGCGAGTACATCCATTTCACGCCGTTGTCCGACAGCCTGGCGGCGGGGCAGTGGTGGCGTCTGGTCACGCCGATGCTGATCCATTTCGGCATCCTGCACCTGGCCATGAACGGCATGTGGTATTGGGAGCTGGGCCGGCGCATCGAGTCGCGGCAGGGCAGCATCAACCTGATCGGCCTGACGCTGCTGTTCAGCCTGGTCTCAAACTATGCGCAATACATCTGGAGCGGCGCGACTCTGTTCGGCGGCCTCTCTGGCGTGCTGTACGGTTTGCTCGGGCATTGCTGGATCTTCCAGCTGCTGGCGCCGAACCCGGCTTATCGCCTGCCGCGCGGCGTGCTGGTGATGATGCTGGTGTGGTTGCTGGTGTGCATGTCCGGGGTGATCTCGGTCATCGGTTTCGGCGAAATCGCCAACGCCGCCCACGTCGGCGGGTTACTCATCGGATGCTTCACCGGTTTGTTGGGTGGTTTGTATAACCGCCGTAAACTGGCCGCCTGAATTTTTTTGTAGATAAAGAGCACGGAGACCCTGATGTCCTCTTTTAACGACATGATCAACAACATCACCCCGGACATCTACGAGAGCCTGAAACTGGCCGTGGAAATCGGCAAATGGTCGGACGGTGGCAAACTCACCGCCGAGCAGCGCGAGCTGTCGTTGCAGGCGATGATCGCCTGGGAAATCCAGAACCTGCCTGAAGATCAGCGCACCGGTTACATGGGCCCGCAAGAATGTGCATCGAAGTCGATCGAAGTGCCGAACATCCTGTTCAAGTCGGATGCTATCCATTGATCGAGATTGGCCGCGGTGCAATCAGCAAAATGTCGGCGCGCCTCGACGGGCCGAACGTGCAATACGCGTTTCGTCTGGATGACGTCGAGGTGCCGGTCAATCCCATGATCGGCACCACGGTGCGCCTGGAGTACCTGGGGGCGATCCACTGTACCCATTGCGGGCGCAAGACCAAAACCAGTTTCAGTCAGGGCTATTGCTACCCGTGCATGACCAAACTGGCGCAATGCGACCTGTGCATCATGAGCCCGGAGCGTTGCCACTATGACGCCGGCACCTGCCGCGATCCAGCGTGGGGCGAGCAGTTCTGCATGACCGATCACGTCGTGTATTTGTCCAATTCGTCGGGCATCAAGGTGGGCATCACCCGTGCAACGCAACTGCCAACGCGCTGGATCGATCAGGGCGCGTGTCAGGCGTTGCCGATCATGCGCGTGTCGACGCGGCAGCAGTCGGGCTTCGTGGAAGACCTGTTCCGCAGCCAGGTCGCGGACAAAACCAACTGGCGCGCGTTGCTCAAGGGCGATGCGGCAACGGTGGATCTGGCGCAGGTGCGCGATCAGCTATTTGAAAGCTGCGCCGAAGGCCTGCAGGGTTTGCAGGAGCGATTCGGCCTACAAGCTATTCAGACGATTGCCGATGTAGAACCTCTCGAAATCCGCTATCCGGTCGAGCAATACCCGGCCAAAATCGTCAGCTTCAACCTGGACAAGAACCCGATTGCCGAAGGCACGTTGTTGGGCATCAAAGGCCAGTACCTGATCTTCGATACCGGAGTGATCAATATTCGCAAGTACACGGCTTATCAGCTCGCCGTGCATCAATAAGGACTCCAGCATGCGCACCGAACAACCGAAGATGATTTACCTCAAGGACTATCAGGCGCCCGAGTACCTGATCGACGAAACACACCTGACCTTCGAGTTGTTCGAGGATCACAGCCTGGTGCACGCGCAGTTGGTCATGCGCCGCAACCCGGCGCGTGGCCCGGGCCTGCCGCCGCTGGTGCTCGACGGCCAGCAACTGGAACTGCTCTCGGTGACCCTGGCCGATAAAGAGCTGGGCGCTGCTGACTATCAATTGTCCGAGAACCATCTGACCCTGCAGCCGACCGCCGAAACCTTCACGGTCGACACCAGCGTCAAGATCCACCCGGAAACCAACACCGCACTGGAAGGCCTGTACAAGTCCGGCACGATGTTCTGCACCCAGTGCGAGGCCGAGGGGTTCCGCAAGATCACTTATTACCTCGACCGCCCGGACGTGATGAGCAAGTTCACCACCACCGTGGTCGCCGAACAGCACAGCTATCCGGTGCTGCTCTCCAACGGCAACCCGATTGCCTCGGGCCCGGGCGAAGACGGCCGGCACTGGGCAACGTGGGAAGACCCGTTCATGAAACCGGCGTACCTGTTCGCGCTGGTGGCCGGTGATTTGTGGTGCGTTGAAGACACCTTCACCACCATGACTGATCGCACCGTCGCGCTGCGCATCTACGTCGAGCCGGAAAATATCGACAAGTGCCAGCACGCGATGAACAGCCTGAAGAAGTCGATGCGCTGGGACGAAGAGGTTTACGGTCGCGAGTACGATCTCGACATCTTCATGATCGTCGCCGTCAACGACTTCAACATGGGCGCGATGGAGAACAAGGGCCTCAACATCTTCAACTCCAGCGCCGTGCTCGCTCGCGCCGAAACTGCGACCGATGCTGCGCATCAGCGCGTTGAAGCGATCGTCGCTCACGAATACTTCCACAACTGGTCGGGCAACCGCGTGACCTGCCGCGACTGGTTCCAGTTGTCGCTGAAAGAAGGCTTCACCGTATTCCGCGATTCCGGCTTCTCCGCCGACATGAACTCGGCCACGGTCAAACGTATTCAGGACGTCGCGTATCTGCGAACCCACCAGTTCGCCGAAGATGCCGGCCCGATGGCTCACGCCGTGCGCCCGGACAGCTTCATCGAGATTTCCAACTTCTACACCCTGACCGTGTACGAAAAGGGTTCGGAAGTGGTCGGCATGATCCACACCTTGCTCGGCGCCGAAGGCTTCCGTAAGGGCAGTGATCTGTACTTCGAGCGTCACGACGGCCAAGCGGTCACCTGCGACGATTTCATCAAAGCGATGGAAGATGCCAACGGCGTCGACCTGACTCAGTTCAAGCGCTGGTACAGCCAGGCCGGCACGCCGCGTCTGGCGGTGAGCGAGTCGTACGACGCCGCCGAAAAAACCTATAGCCTGACCTTCCGCCAGAGCTGCCCGGAAACCCCGGACAAAGTTGAAAAACTGCCGTTCGTGATTCCGGTCGAATTGGGCCTGCTCGACAGCAAAGGCAACGAAATTGCCCTGCGCCTGAGCGGCGAAGCATCGGCGCTAGGCACCACCCGGGTGATCTCGGTGACTGAAGCCGAGCAGACCTTCACTTTCGTTGACATCGCTGAACAGCCGCTGCCATCGCTGCTGCGCGGTTTCTCGGCGCCGGTGAAACTGAGCTTCCCGTACAACCGCGATCAACTGATGTTCCTGATGCAGCACGACAGCGACGGTTTCAACCGCTGGGATGCCGGTCAGCAACTGTCGGTGCAAGTGCTGCAAGAACTGATTGGCCAGCAGCAGAAGGGCGAAAGCCTCAAGCTCGACCCGCGTCTGGTGTCGGCGCTGCGTACCGTGCTGTCGGACGAATCGCTGGATCAGGCAATGGTCGCCGAAATGCTTTCGCTGCCGGGTGAGGCTTACCTCACTGAAATCAGCGAAGTGGCGGATGTTGATGCGATCCATATCGCCCGTGAGTTCGCGCGCAAGCAATTGGCCGAAGGCTTGTTCGAGGCGCTGTGGCTGCGTTATCAGGCCAACCGCGACCTGTCGAAGAAGACCCCGTACGTGGCCGAAGCCGAACACTTCGCCCGTCGCGCGCTGCAGAACATTGCCCTGTCTTATCTGATGCTCAGCGGCAAACCGGAAGTATTGGCGGCGGCACTGGAGCAGTTTGAAAACGCCGACAACATGACCGAGCGCCTGACTGCGCTGGCGGTGTTGGTCAACTCGCCGTTCGAAGAGCAGAAAGCGCTGGCGCTGACGAGTTTTGCCGAGCACTTCAAGGACAACCCGCTGGTCATGGATCAGTGGTTCAGCGTGCAGGCGGGCAGCACCTTGCCGGGCGGTCTGGAGCGTGTGAAGGCGCTGATGCAGCATCCGGCGTTCAACATCAAAAACCCGAACAAGGTGCGTGCGCTGGTCGGTGCGTTCGCCGGGCAGAACCTGATCAACTTCCATGCGGCCGATGGTTCGGGTTATCGCTTCCTCGCGGATCTGGTGATTGAGCTGAACGGCTTCAACCCGCAGATCGCTTCTCGCCAATTGGCACCGCTGACGCGCTGGCGCAAATACGACGATGCGCGCCAGGCGTTGATGAAGGGCGAGCTGGAGCGGATTCGAGCGTCGGGGCAGTTGTCGAGTGATGTGTTTGAGGTGGTGAGCAAAAGCCTGGCGTAACGCCGATCCCTGTAGGAGCTGCCGAAGGCTGCGATCTTTTGATCTTTAACATCAAGATCAAAAGATCGCAGCCTTCGGCAGCTCCTACAGGGTTTAGATGGCCTGCACGTTAAAATGTGGGAGCGGGCTTGCTCGCGAAAGCGCAGTGCCAGAGACGAAGATGTCATCTGATACACCGCATTCGCGAGCAAGCCCGCTCCCACAGTTGGTTTTGCGTTCTGTAGGAGCTGACGAGTAAAACGAGGCTGCGATCTTTTGATCTTAATGTTTAACATCAAAAGATCGTGGCGTGCCGCAGGTCCTGCCGGGTTTAGATGGCCTGCACGACAAAATGTGGGAGCGGGCTTGCTCGCGAAAGCGGAGTGCCAGAGACGAAGATGTCATCTGATACACCGCATTCGCGAGCAAGCCCGCTCCCACAGTTGGTTTTGCGTTCTGTAGGAACTGACGAGTAAAACGAGGCTGCGATCTTTTGATCTTAATGTTTAAGATCAAAAGATCGCAGCGTGCCGCAGCTCCTACATATTTCAGTTTTTCAGGTCGAAACGGTCGAGGTTGGTGACTTTGGTCCAGGCAGCGATGAAGTCCTTAACAAACTGCTCCTTCGCATCCGAACTGGCATACACCTCAGCCAATGCCCGCAACTGCGCATTGGAACCAAACACCAGATCAACCCTTGTCGCCGTCCACTTCACATTGCCGGTCTTGCGATCGCGTCCTTCAAACTCATCCGCATCCCGCGATGTCGGCTTCCACTCCACGCCCATGTCCAGCAGGTTGGTGAAGAAGTCATTGGTCAACGCTTCAGTCTGCGACGTAAACACGCCATGACGGGTTTGCCCGACATTGGTGTTGAGCACCCGCAAACCACCCAGCAACACGGTCATTTCCGGCGCGGTCAACGTCAGCAGTTGCGCCTTGTCGATCAACAGCGCCTCAGCCGATACCGTGTATTTGCCCTTGCTGTAGTTGCGGAAACCATCGGCAATCGGCTCAAGGAAACCAAACGACTCGACGTCGGTTTGCTCCTGCGTGGCATCGGTACGCCCCGGATGGAACGGCACGCTGACCGAATGACCGGCGTTTTTCGCCGCTTGTTCGATGCCCGCGTTGCCTGCCAGCACGATCAAATCCGCCAGCGAGACTTGCTTGCCGGCTGCGCCGCCATTGAACTGGTTTTGAATCCCTTCAAGGGTGCTCAGCACTTTATCCAGTTGCTCAGGCTGGTTGGCCTGCCAGAACTTTTGCGGTGCCAGACGCAGACGACCCCCGTTGGCGCCACCGCGTTTGTCCGAACCACGGAACGTCGAGAGTGCCGCCCAAGCGGTCGAGACCAGTTGCGAAACCGATAGACCCGACTCAAGGATTTTGCTTTTCAGCGCGGTGGCGTCGCTGTCGTCGATCAGCGGGTGCGTGACGTCTGGAATCGGATCCTGCCAAAGCAGTTCTTCGCTCGGCAGTTCCGGGCCGATGTAGCGCGACAGCGGGCCCATGTCGCGGTGGATCAGTTTGTACCAGGCGCGGGCGAAGGCGTCGGCCAGTTGCTCAGGATTGGCGAGGAAGCGCCGGGAGATTTGCTCGTAGGCCGGATCGAAACGCAGCGCCAGGTCAGACGTCAGCATGGTCGGCGAAAGTTTTTTGCTCGGGTCATGGGCATGTGGAACCGTGCCGGCACCGGCGCCGTTTTTCGGGATCCACTGGTGCGCACCGGCGGGGCTTTTACTCAGTTCCCACTCGAAGCCGAACAGGTTTTCCAGATAGTTGTTGCTCCACTTGGTCGGCGTGGTCGTCCAGGTCACTTCGAGGCCGCTGGTGATGGTGTCGGCGCCTTTGCCGGTGCCGAAAGCGTTGCGCCAACCGAGGCCTTGCTCTTCCAGCCCGGCCGCTTCCGGTTCCGGCCCGACATTGTCGGCAGGCCCGGCGCCGTGGGTTTTACCGAAAGCGTGACCGCCGGCGATCAACGCCACGGTTTCTTCGTCGTTCATGGCCATGCGGCCGAAGGTTTCGCGGATATCGTGGGCGGAGGCGACGGGATCGGGATTGCCTTCAGGGCCTTCCGGGTTCACGTAGATCAAACCCATCTGCACGGCGGCGAGGGGATTTTCCAGATTGCGTTCGCCCTGATCGGTACGGCTTTCTTCTTTACCGTGCAAATCCGGCTCCGCCACCAGCGTGCCGTCACCGGGCTCCTGCATCGGTGCGTTGTCTTTGCCATAGCGACTGTCGCCGCCGAGCCATTCGTGTTCCGAACCCCAGTAAACGTCCTCGTCCGGTTCCCAGACATCGGCGCGGCCACCGGAATAGCCGAAGGTTTTGAAGCCCATCGATTCCAGCGCGACGTTACCGGTGAGGACAATCAGATCCGCCCAGGAAATATTGCGGCCGTATTTCTGCTTGATCGGCCATAGCAAGCGGCGGGCCTTGTCGAGGCTGACGTTGTCCGGCCAACTGTTGAGCGGGGCAAAACGCTGTTGACCCGAGCCAGCGCCACCACGGCCATCCGCGGTTCGATAGGTGCCGGCGCTGTGCCAGGCCATGCGCACGAAGAGCGGGCCATAATGGCCGAAGTCTGCCGGCCACCAGTCTTGGGAGTCGGTCATCAGCGCGGTGAGGTCTTGTTTCAGGGCTTGAAAATCGAGGCTTTTGAAGGCGCTGGCGTAGTCGAAGTCCTTGCCCAACGGATCGGACTTGGGCGAGTGCTGACTCAGAATTTTCAGGTTGAGTTGATTCGGCCACCAGTCACGGTTCGTCGTACCACCACCGGCGGCGTGGTTGAACGGGCATTTCGATTCGTTTGCCATGTTCGAGTCCTTATCAGGTCTGCTACGGCCGGCTCGTGCCGACTTCGGACTAGTAAGGCTAGACCCGACTTGGAGAGTCGGCTAATAGGCCGACTATTGGGGGGTGATAGGAGGAGACTTTCAGAGTCACGGTTTTTAGTCAGGCAGCCCGTTAGTTATTTCGAAAGCATCTAAAAAACTGTCAAATATGACAGTGCACGTATGGCAGCGCGGTCGCTTAAGGTGGACATGCATTTACTTACATTTTTATAAACAACCACGGAAGAAATGATTATGACCGCAAACGAAGAGAAACTTAGCTTTGGTAGTTTTACCGCCTCTGTGGACGGTAAACCCTTTCTTGTAAGCAACAGCGTGACCTTTCATGACGCGAGTTCGAATTACTTTTTATGGGGGACTAATGGTAATGCCAATAGCGTGTATTTTTGTGTTCACAGTTCTTTGGAAAGCGAAACACCTGAAGTCGTAAAGCACTACACGGGTGCGCTTGAATGGACCGTATTTATTAATGATGTGAGTTATCCCGTTGTTGGAGGCTCAGCGACGGTGACTATTGGTAAGTCTCGTCGAGACGCACATGGAACGATAGACTTTAAACTAGAAGGCGGCAGGGTAGTAACTGGGAATTTCGATATTAAAAGGTAATATGTGATTTTGTACCTCACCTGTAGGAGCTGACGAAGGCTGCGATCTTTCGATCTTATTCTATGAAATATCAAAATCAAAAGATCGCAGCCTTCGGCAGCTCCTACAATGGCATCCAAGAGATATCAGTAAGTATCGGGCGCTAGGTTCAAGTGGATTGTGCGGTGTCGTCCTCTGGCACTTCGTCCAACAGGTCTTCCTGTCCAGGCAGTTCGGTCACTACGCTGAAATCCGTTACCTCAACCGCTCCCTGCCCATACCCCAACAAATGAAAGGAAAACGCCTTTCGCTGCTGCGGGTTATCAACACTGAAATTCATCTCCAGAGGTTGTGGAATTTCAGGTGCTGCGCGCCGATCAGGTTGTCAGCCATGTCGGCCATGTCGGCTATTGAGGGGCGATAGGTAGGAGCGTGTAGATTGAGCTATTTGAGAATAAAAAATGATTTATTTACTTCGAATGCGCCTAAAGAACTGTCAGAAGTAACAGTGGTTGTGTCGGACGGATTAATTTAACGTTGATTCTCAAAGTCGTATTACACAGTTAACTGACGGAGCATTGATTTATGGGTGTTAATGAGATGAATAAGGGCAAGGGTGAACTCATTGCTCATATTGATGGTCAGCTTTATTTTTCGGCCGAAACGTTCATTTTTCACAGGCTGGACAAAGATCTAGTTATTCGAGGGGAAACGAAAGGCAAGCCATTTCTTAATGTGATTTTTTGCGTTCCATACATTTTGTCCGTAGAAGTTCCGCATAAAATTTCTCTTTATAAGGGCGAGCATGGTTGGGGTACTACTGCTGGTGGTTTAATTGAAGCTTTGGCCTCAGTGACGATTACCCTTAATAGAGGACGAAATGGGGCTTCTGGAACTGTCGACTTTCCTATGGTAGATGGAAGAAAATTAACTGCGGATTTTAGTGTTTGGGAATGACTTTTGTAGACTCCTCTGTAGGCGCTGCCGAAGGCTGCGATCTTTTGATCTTGCTTTATGAAATATCAAGATCAAAAGATCGCAGCCTTCGGCAGCTCCTACATTGGCATCCAAGTGATATCAGTAAGTATCGGGCGCCATGTTCAGGTGGATTGGGGGGTGTCATCTTCTGGCACTTCGTCCAGAAGGTCTTCCTGGCCCGGCAGTTCAGTAATCACGCTGAAATCCGTGACCTCAACCGCGCCTTCCCCATATCCCAGCAGATGAAAAGAAAACGCCTTTCGCTGCTGCGGGTTATCAAAGCTGAAATCCATCTCCAGCGGTTGATCCGCCGTGGCGACCATTTCCGAGGGCAGACCCAACTGCACGTCTTTCTCGAATTCCTTGGCCTTGAGCTGAATAAACGCCGTTTGCTGCGGATCAACCGCACGCACCGTCAGGCGTACGCGGGTATAAGAGCCTTTGGGCATTTCCAGGTATTGCGCGCCGATCAGGTTGTCGGCCCAGTCGTCCTTGATCTGCGCTTGCAGCGGGATGACGTTGGTGCTGCCGAACTGATAGCGCTGATTGAGTGGGGTGCGCAGCAGTGACAGGTCGAGTGCGTTGGCACGCGCAGCAATTTGTCGGGCCGGGTGGCCGCTGTATTTACCTTTGTACGTGGCGCTATCGGCAATGAACCCGGCGCTTTCGTAGTAACGGCAGCGGCGCGGCATATCGCATTCGGAGAAGATGCCTTGGCCATTGTGGTAACGCAGTTTGCCGTTGGTGAAGGACATGATTTCGCGACCGGAATCGTAGTCGCGGAACAGCGAACGACCGCTGAGTGCCGTGGGTACCGGCAGGTCGAAATAGTCGAGGATCGACGTGCTCAGGTCGACGTGGCCATACACGCCTTTGTTCAGCCGTGGCAGTTTTTCGTGCTCGGGCGCCAGCGTCAGGTTGAAACCCCAAGAGGAGGCCAGGCGTACACCGTCGATGCCATGGGATTCATCCGAAGTAATCACTACCAGCGTGTCTTTCAACACGCCTTGGCGTTCGAGACCGCTGAGGAACTGCTCCAGCGCGTCATCGAGATAACCGACGGCGGCTTGTTTGGGGGTTTCATAACGCTCCAGATATTCCTCCGGGGCGGAGTAGGGCTGGTGCGTGCCAACGGTCAGTAGCGTGAGCATCCATGGCTGTTTCTGCTTCTTCAGTTCACCGACGTAATCCAGCGCGCCCTCGAAGAAGGCCTTGTCGTCCTTGCCCCAAGGGAATTCCAGGTAGTTGCTGTTGGTGAACCATTCCAGACCATGGGTCGCATCGAAACCGATGTGCGGCATGATTTTGTCTTTGGCCATAAAACGCAGCCCGGCACCTTGCAGGTAATGCGTGCTGAAACCGTGCTGGCGCAGTTGCGCCGGCAGGCAGGCTTGATTGCGTTCATGAAGGGTGAGCATTTCCACGCCTTTGGGCGTGCCGTTGTTGAGCTTGTCATAATCGCCGCAGAGCATCGCGTACAGGCCGCGAATGGTCTGGTGCGTGTGCAGCACGTAATCCGGAGTGTTCATGCCGCGCTCGGCCCAGCGGCTGAGGTTGGGCATCAGGTCTTCCTGATAATGGCTGCCAATGGCTTCGCGGTTAGCGCGGAGGTAGGCGCCGGGAATGCCTTCCAGCGCGATGATCAGTACGTTGCGCGCCTGGCCCGGCGCGGCCAGCAGTTTGTGGCCATTGAGGTCGACGTCGGTGAGCCCGGCCATCGCCGGCGCGGGTTCTTCAATATCGCCGTCGAGCCATTCTTCGCCCTGAATCTGCAGATCGGCGACTTCGCTGGCGAGCAGTTGGTGTGGCAGGTTGTACAGCCGCCACGGATCAGCTTCGTTCGGCCACAGATTCTGTGCGCCCCAATGCGCGGCGAACAACACCAGTGGCACGCTCCACACCGCGCGGGGCAGGGCTGGGCGAGTGACGCCGCGCCCGAGATACCGGGTCAGCAGCCAGACCATCAGCGCCAACAGCAAAACAACGCCCACCGCCGGATGCGCCAAACCGCCGCCGGTAGAGTTTTCGACAAATTGCGGATCGATCAGGTAATGAATGTCGGAAGGTGTCGGCAACCGGCCGACTGCGCTCACCAGTTCAGCAGTCGCCACCGCCAGCAGGCTCCAGAACAACAGCACCGGCAGCGCTAGCCACCAGGCGCGACGATGCAGCAAAACCACCAGCGAACTGCCAATGGCCAGATCCGACAGATACCCCAGCGGTGACGACCAGCCGAGTGCCGCACGCAGGCACACCGGCACAATCAGCACCAGTACAATCAACGAGACGAGGCGGGCATGCGGATGCCGCAAACGGTGAAAAAGAGCGCTCACAAAAAAAAGACCTTACCGTCATTAAAACGTCAAAAAAGTGTGGGCGATGATACCAAGGGTGGGCGGACTGATCGCCCTTTTAAACTATTGGGGGATCTGGTTTGGGCAGCTGCTGAATGGCTTGAAGCCCAGAGCGGCTCTAGAGTTGCCCAACAATCGTCGATATTTCTATCGGCGTGTTTATTGTTTCAGTCTGTTTAATAACTCCGAAACCAATCAATTCCCCTGTGAAAGCGGGCTTGCTCGCGAAGGCGTCGGATCAGTCAATTCATACGTGGCTGATACACCGCTTTCGCGAGCAAGCCCGCAGGTGGATTTGTATGGGAAAGGGGCAACCTTGCGCTGCCCCTTTATTCGTTACGCTGCGACTTCTTCGCGCTTCACCACCAAGGTCAAAATGTCATAGCTGGCCACCAGTTCACCGAGCTGGTTGGTGACTTCCACGTCCCACGCCACCACGCCTTGCGGAATACCTTGCGGGCTCTTCTTGCCCTGGTCGATCTTGCGTTTGCAGGTCAGGCGCGCCTGAATAGTGTCGCCGATACCGACCGGGTTGATGAAACGCAAAGTGTCGAGGCCGTAGTTGGCCAGCACCGGGCCGGGCGCAGCGGAGACGAACAGGCCGGCGGCCGCCGACAGCACGAAATAGCCGTGGGCGATACGCTTGCCGAACTGCGATTCCTTGGCGGCGATGTCGTCGAAGTGCATGTAGAAGTGGTCACCGGACAGACAGCCGAAGTTGACCAGATCCGCTTCGGTGACAGTGCGGCGGTGAGTCAGCAGCGACTCGCCGATCTGCAGATCCTGGAAGTGTCGACGGAATGGATGCACTTCGGTCTCGATGACTTTTGCGCCGCGCACGTGTTCACCGGTGACGGCAGCAAGCATGGTCGGCGAGCCCTGCACGGCGGCGCGTTGCAGGTAGTGTTTGACCGCGCGCAAGCCACCCAACTCTTCACCACCACCAGCGCGACCCGGGCCGCCGTGTTTCAGTTGTGGCAGTGGCGAACCATGGCCGGTGGATTCGGCAGCGGATTCGCGATCCAGCACCAACAGACGCCCGTGCCAGGCCGCGGCGACCGGAATGGCTTTGGCGGCGATTTTCGGATCCTTGGTCACCAGGCTGGCAACCAGACTGCCCTTGCCGCGCGCGGCCAGCACCAGCGCTTCATCGAGATCGTCGTAGGCCATCAGTGTGCTGACCGGGCCGAAGGCTTCGATGTCATGCGCGCCACCTTCGGCGTGCGGATCACGGGCCAGCAACAGCGTTGGAGCGAAGAATGCGCCTTGGCTGACGTTTGCGCCGCGCGGTTCGAAACCGTCCTCAGCGCCGAACAGCTGATCGCAGCTTTGCAGCAAGCTTTGCAAGCGTTCGCCGACGTCCTTCTGCTGATCATGGGAAGCCAATGCACCCATGCGCACGCCTTCCACGGATGGATCGCCGACGACGACTTTCGCCAAACGATCGCGCAGACGTGTGGCGACGGCGTCGATGTGTTGCTTGGGCACGATGGCGCGGCGAATCGCGGTGCATTTCTGCCCGGCCTTGGTGGTCATCTCGCGGGCGACTTCTTTGATGAACAGCTCGAACTCTTCGTCGTCCGGGGTTACGTCAGGGGCGAGGATCGCGCAGTTCAGTGAGTCGGCCTCGGCGTTGAACGGCACCGAGTTGCGGATCAGGTTCGGGTTGACGCGCAGCTTGGCGGCGGTGTCGGCGGAACCGGTGAAGGTCACCACGTCCTGGCCTTGCATGCGGTCAAGGAGGTCGCCGGTGCTGCCGATCACCAGTTGCAGGCTGCCGGTCGGCAAAAGACCCGAGGCATCCATCATGCGTACCACGGCCTCGGTCAGATAACTGGTGGCGCTGGCCGGTTTGACAATGCACGGCATGCCCGCGAGGAAGCACGGCGCGAATTTTTCCAGCATGCCCCAGATCGGGAAGTTGAACGCGTTGATGTGCACCGCGACGCCGCCGCGCGGCACCAGAATATGTGTGCCGGCAAAGGTGCCGAGTTTGCCCAAGGGCAGCGCCGGGCCTTCGTGGACGATGTTGCCCGACGGCAACTCACGCGCGCCGAGGCCGGCGTAGGTGAACAGCGTGCCGTTGCCACCCTCGATGTCGATCCAGCTGTCGGCGCGGGTGGCGCCGCTGTGGTGCGAGAGCGCGTAAAGCTCTTCCTTGCGTTCGCTGAGGTACAGCGCCAGGGCTTTGAGGCGTTGCGCGCGTTGCTGGAAGTCGAGCTTCATCAGTTCGGTGACGCCTTGGCGGCGACCGAAGTCGATAGCTTCGGCGAAGTCCGGGCGCTCTTCATGCGTGCGCGCCAGCTCGTGGCCGTCGATGGCGCTGCGCAGGATTTGCGCGCCGTGTTGGCCGATCCAGCGGCCGGCGAGGAAGCTTTGCAGGGTAGGGGCGTGGGACATGAAATAAGCTCCTGTGCTTGAAATTAGTGTTGGCTGGCGCCGGACGCGCCGATGCCGGTCATCGAACGGATGAACTGAGTAAGCCCGCTCCCACATTGGTTCGTGTTGATGCCTGGCTCATTGAGCACCACCATTCCCCTGTAGGAGTGAGCCTGCTCGCGAAAGCGGTGTGTCAGGCAACTTCCGTGTTGAATCTGATGACGCCTTCGCGAGCAGGCTCGCTCCCACATTGTTTTGTGTTGATGCTTGGTTCATTGAGCACCACC
Organism: Pseudomonas sp. NPDC088885; assembly: GCF_044750025.1. NCBI lineage: Bacteria > Pseudomonadati > Pseudomonadota > Gammaproteobacteria > Pseudomonadales > Pseudomonadaceae > Pseudomonas > Pseudomonas sp. NPDC088885. Next base: position 36,104 of record NZ_JBIVJB010000003.1, read on the forward strand.
ATTCCCCTGTGGGAGCGAGCCTGCTCGCGAAAGCGGTGTGTCAGGCGACATCAATGGTGAATCTGATGACGCCTTCGCGAGCAGGCTCGCTCCCACATTGTTTTGTGTTGATGCCTGGCTCATTGAGCACCACCATTCCCCTGTGGGAGCGAGCCTGCTCGCGAAAGCGGTGTGTCAGGCGACATCAATGTTGAATCTGATGACGCCTTCGCGAGCAAGCCCGCTCCCACATTGTTTTGTGCTGATGCCTGGCTCTGTGAGCACCACCATTCCCCTGTGGGAGCGGGCTTGCTCGCGAAAGCGGTGTGTCAGGCAACTTCAATGGTGAATCTGATGACGCCTTCGCGAGCAAGCTCGCTCCCACCTTGTTTTGTGCTGATGCCTGGCTCTGTGAGCACCACCATTCCCTTGTGGGAGCGAGCCTGCTCGCGAAAGCGGTGTGTCAGGCAACTTCAGTGTTGAATTTGATGACGACTTCGCGAGCAGGCTCGCTCCTACAGGGGTGGGTGTGAATCCTTTAGAACTGGTCGAAATCGAGGACGACTTTGTCGCTCACCGGGTACGCCTGGCAAGACAGCACATAGCCCGCCGCGACTTCGTAATCTTCCAGCGCATGGTTGCTGTCCATGTCGACTTCGCCTTCGATGACTTTGCACTTGCAGGTCGAGCACACGCCGGCCTTGCACGAATACGGCAGCTCCAGGCCTTGCGCGTTGCCGGCATCGAGCAGGCTCTGGCTGTTGCGTGGCAGTTCGAACGCCACAGCGCGGCCGTCGCTGATCACGGTGATCTGGCTGACCCCGGCGTCGAGCATCTGCGCGGCCTCGCGGGCTTCGCGTTTGTGCTGGCTGCCGGCCGCGGCGAACAGTTCGAAGTGGATGCGCTCGGCGCCCATGCCTTTGGCCTTGAGGCTGTCGCGCACGGTTTCGGTCATCTCCTGCGGGCCACAGATAAACGCGGCGTCGAGGGCTTTGACGTCGAGCCAGCGGCTGAACAGTTGCTCGCATTTCTGCGCGTCGATGCGACCGTTGTAGAGGTCAACATCCTGCTGCTCGCGACTGAACACGAAGATCAGATTGAGGCGTTGCAGGTAACGGTTTTTCAGATCCTCCAGCTGTTCACGGAACAATGCACCGGAGCTGGAACGGTTGCCGTACAGCAACGTGACGCGGCTGTGCGGTTCGTTCTCCAGCGTGGTTTTGATGATCGACAGAATCGGCGTGATACCCGAACCCGCTGCCACGGCGAGATAATTACCGTGCCGCGCCGGATCCAGATCAACATGGAAATGCCCGGCCGGCGGCATCACTTCCAGCGTGTGCCCAGCCTGCAATTGCTCATTGGCAAACGCCGAAAACCGCCCGCCGGCCACGCGTTTGATCGCAATGCGCAGTTCGCCGTCATTCACCCCGGTGCAGATCGAATACGAGCGACGTACTTCTTCGCCGTCCATCTGCGTGCGCATCACCAAGTGCTGGCCCTGAGTGAACTGAAAACTGTCCTGCAAATGCTGCGGAATGTCGAAGGCGATGGACACGGCGTCACGGGTTTCGCTGCGCACGTCTTTGATGGTCAGGCTGTGAAATTTGCTCATTATTGTTCTCCCGACACGGCGCTGTGCCGTTCAGATGCACTTGAAATAGTCGAAGGGCTCGCGGCAATCGCAGCAGCGGTACAAGGCTTTACACGCGGTCGAACCGAACTCGCTGAGCACTTCGGTGTGGGCGCTGCCGCACTGCGGGCAGAGCACCGTCGGACTCTCGCCGAGCAGCGTGCGTTTGCTTGCGCTGCCATCGGGCGGGGCGATGCCGTAAGCGCGCAGGCGTTCGCGGCCATCGGCGGTGATCCAGTCGGTCGACCACGCCGGGGTCAATTTGCGCTCCAGTTTCGGCGCATTGAATCCGGCCTGTTCCAGCGCGGTGCGGATGTCATCCTCGATCACTTCGGTGGCCGGGCAACCGGAGTAGGTCGGCGTGACCACCACGTGCAGATGCCCGGCCTGCCAGTCGAGATCGCGGACGATACCCAGATCGACCACGCTGACCACCGGCACTTCCGGATCCATGACTTCGGCGAGGGTCGCCCAGGCCTTGTCCAGCTCGCCCAGCAGCGCCGGCCGGGCGCCGCGATCGCTGGTGATCAGCTCACCAGGTTGCATCGGGGTACGCTCGGGGCAGGAACTGCATTTCTGCGAGCAAAATGCCCAAGTGTTCGCTGTGCAGACCGCGACGGGCATTCAGATAGAAGTAACTCGGCGCCGCCGGGACGGGCAGGGTGGCGCGAGTGAACACGTCTTTGACCGTGGCTTGCCATTGCGCAGCGACGCTGGCGATGTCCGGCGAAATACCGGCCGCGCACAGACGTTGTTCGCTGTCGTCAGCGGCGATCAGTTCGACGGTAAAACGCCAGACTTCCGGAATCGCCGCGAGCATGCGCCGATGGCTTTCTTCGGTGCCGTCGCCCATGCGTTCGATCCACTCGCCGGAGCGGCGCAGGTGATAGGTGACTTCCTTGACCGCTTTGGCGGCGATCCCGGCAATGCGTTCGTCGCTCGACTGGCTCAGGCCCTGCAACACCGGCAGGTGCCAGGCGTCGTAGAGGAATTGCTTGAGCATGGTCACGGCGTAATCGCCATTCGGTTGCTCGACCAGCAGCAGATTGCGGTAGGCACGCTCGTCGCGGCGGAAGGCCAGATTATCGGCATCGCGGCCGTCATCCAGCAACTCGGCAGCGTATTCCAGCCAGTGCCGCGCCTGGCCGACGAGGTCGAGGCCGACGTTCATCAGCGCCAGTTCTTCTTCCAGCGCCGGCGCCTTGCCGCACCATTGGCACAGACGCTGGCCCTGAATCAGGGCGCTGTCACCGAGGCGCAGCAGGTATTCGATCAGATCGGTTTTATCGTTCATGGTCGACCTCACATGTGCCCGACTTCGGCCGGCAGTTCGTAGAAACTGGCGTGGCGATAAACTTTGTCGTCAGCCGGATCGAACAGCGGATCCTTTTCATCCGGCGACGAGGCGGTGATCAGCGCCGAAGGCACCACCCACAGGCTCACACCCTCGCTGCGACGGGTGTAGAGCTCGCGGGCGTTTTCGATGGCCATGGTGGTGTCGGCGGCATGCACGCTGCCGACGTGTTTGTGATTGAGGCCGTGCTTGCTGCGCACGAAAACTTCGAAAAGGGTCCATTGGGACATGTCATTCACTCCACATCAGTTCGGTTAGTGCGGCTGACAATCGATCGTTCCCACGCTCCTGCGTGGGAATGCAGCCCGTGACGCTCCGCGTCACTGGACGCAGAGCGTCCCTTGAGGCGTTCCCACGCAGGGCGTGGGAACGATCAGCAGTCGTGCCTTGGGTCAGGCGGCGTTCTTGTTGTGTTTTTTACGGGCGTGGGCGACGGCGGCTTCGCGTACCCAGGCGCCGTCTTCAATGGCTTTGCGGCGGGTGGCGACGCGCTCCTGATTGCACGGGCCGTTGCCCTTGAGCACTTCGTAGAACTCGTTCCACTGGATTTCGCCGAAGTCGTAGTGGCCGCGCTCGGCGTTCCACTTCAAGTCAGGGTCGGGGCAGGTGCAGCCGAGCAGTTCGAGCTGCGGGATGGTCTGGTCGATAAAGCGCTGGCGCAGTTCGTCGTTGCTCTGGCGTTTGATCTTCCAGGCCATCGATTGCGCACTGTTTGGCGAGTGCTCATCGCTCGGGCCGAACATCATCAGCGACGGCCACCACAGGCGATTGATCGCGTCCTGCACCATGTCTTTTTGCGCCTGAGTGCCGTGACGCATCATGGTCAGGAGGATTTCGTAGCCCTGGCGCTGATGGAAACTCTCTTCCTTGCAGATGCGCACCATGGCCCGCGAGTAAGGTCCGTACGAAGTGCGCTGCAGCACCACCTGATTGACGATCGCGGCGCCGTCGACCAGCCAGCCCACCGCGCCCATGTCGGCCCAGTTCAGCGTCGGGTAATTGAAGATGCTCGAATACTTGGCTTTGCCGCTGTGCAGCTTGGCGATCTCTTCATCGCGGTCGGCACCGAGGGTTTCCATCGCGCTGTAGAGGTACAGACCGTGGCCAGCCTCGTCCTGAATCTTCGCCATCAATTGCAATTTGCGTTTGAGTGACGGTGCGCGAGTCACCCAGTTGCCCTCCGGAAGCATGCCGACGATTTCGGAGTGGGCGTGCTGGGAGATCTGCCGGATCAGCGTCTGGCGATACGCATCGGGCATCCAGTTCTTCGCTTCGATCTTGATTTCTGAATCGATTTTTTCCTTGAAGGCGCGTTCCTCTTCGGACATCTCCGAAAGGTCTTTGATGCGCTTGACGCCGGTTTCTACAAGCTGTGCGTACATTATTGTTCTCCTGCCTCAGGTTTATCGAAGGCATGTTCGAGGGCATGGAGAACTTTATAAGTGATACGGAAATTAATATCAAACACAAAATAACGTGTCGTATGTTTTTTCTGTATCGCTTCGGATGAATGGTGAGCGTTGCCGCGCATTTGCAAAGCGGAAAAACGCGCACGGCGATGCTCGGCAGAGCATCGCCGTGGTTTTGCAGGGGGAGGGAGGGATTGCAGCGAGCAGCGAAGGCCTTGCACCTTCGCCGCTGTTATTGCTTTTAAGCTTTCACGCGTTTGTCGATCACATGGCAAGCCTTGCCTTCCGAGCGTTTGATCGAGAACGGCGGCTGCAGCAGCACCCGTGAACTGATACCGATATACGTCTTGATGTGCTTGCTCAGCTCCCCGCACAAGGCCTTCTGCTGTTCATCACTCAAGCCTTGATGCTCGGCCTTGAGCTCGACGTGGACATCGACGCTGTCGAGATTGCCGTTGCGATACAGGTGAATCTCGTATGACTCCGACAGCTGTTTGACTTTCAGCACCTGCTCTTCGACCTGGGTCGGGAACACGTTGACGCCACGGATGATCAGCATGTCGTCGCTGCGGCCGGTGATCTTGTCGATACGGCGCATCGGGCGTGCGGTGCCCGGCAGCAGGCGAGTGAGGTCGCGGGTGCGGTAGCGGATCATCGGCAGGGCTTCTTTGCTCAGCGAAGTGAACACCAGTTCGCCCATCTGTCCGTCCGGCAGCACTTCGCCGGTGATCGGGTCGATGATTTCCGGGTAGAAATGGTCTTCCCAGATCGTTGGGCCGTCGCGGCTTTCCGCGCATTCCATGGCCACGCCCGGGCCCATGATTTCCGACAAGCCATAGATGTCGAGCGCAGTGATGCCCAAGCGTGCCTCGATGGCGCTGCGCAGTTCGGCAGTCCACGGCTCGGCGCCGAAGATGCCCAGGCGCAGGGCCAGTTTGTGCGGGTCGATGCCCTGACGTTCGATCTCGTCGGCGATGTTGAGCATGTACGACGGCGTGACCATGATGATGTCGGGCTGGAAATCCTTGATCAATTGCACTTGTTTTTCGGTCTGGCCGCCGGACATCGGAATCACCGTGCAACCCAAGCGTTCAGCACCGTAATGCGCGCCGAGGCCGCCGGTGAACAGGCCGTAACCGTAAGAGATGTGCACCTTGTCACCGCGGCGGCCGCCGCCGGCGCGAATCGAGCGGGCAACGATGTTGGCCCAGGTGTCGATGTCGTTCTGCGTGTAACCGACCACGGTCGGTTTGCCGGTGGTGCCGCTGGACGCGTGCAGGCGCACGACGTCATGCATCGGTACGGCAAACATGCCGTAGGGATAGTTGTCGCGCAGGTCGGATTTGGTGGTGAACGGAAACTTCGCCAGATCATCCAGCGAGCGAATGTCGTCCGGGTGCACGCCCAGGGCATCGAAGCGTTGACGGTACAGCGGCACATTGTTGTAGGCGTGGTTGAGGCTCCAGCGCAGGCGCTCGAGTTGATGCTGACGCAACTGGTCGACGCTGGCGGTTTCCAGCGGATCCAGTTCAGGTTTGAGCACGGCTTGGGCAATTGGCATGTTCATGACTTCACTCGAATTATTTTTGTGTTTCAGCCCCGCCTGCGCAGGGCTCTGAGTGCATGCCCCAAGGATACCTGTCGGCACCTCGGGAATCGCGGTTCTTTAGTCGGATAAACGCTCGATCACCAGTGCGATGCCTTGACCGACACCGATGCACATGGTGCACAGCGCATAGCGGCCGCCGCGTTCTTCCAGTTCTTGCAGGGCGGTGGTGACCAGTCGCGCGCCGCTCATCCCCAGCGGATGGCCGAGGGCAATGGCGCCGCCGTTCGGGTTGACGCGTGGGTCGTCATCGCCCAGACCGAGTTCACGCAGCACCGCCAGACCTTGCGCGGCGAAGGCTTCGTTGAGTTCGATGACGTCCATGTCGGCGAGGCTGAGGTTGGCCAGCTCCAGCACCTTGCGCGTGGCCGGCACCGGGCCGATGCCCATGATGCGCGGCTCGACGCCGGCGGTGGCCATCGCCACGACCCGGCCGCGTGCCTTCAAACCGTAACGCTGTGCGGTTTGCGCATTGGCCAGCAGCAAGGCACAAGCACCGTCATTCACGCCCGAGGCATTGCCGGCAGTGATGCTGCCGCCCTCGCGGAACGGCGTGCCGAGTTTTTGCAGTTGTTCCAGCGTGGTGTCGGCGCGCGGGTGTTCGTCATGCTCGACGACTTTGGCCGGGCCTTTGCGCTGGGGGATTTCCACGGCAACGATTTCTTTCGCCAAGCGTCCGCTGGCCTGCGCGGCCGAGGCGCGTTGCTGGCTGCGCAGGGCGAAGGCGTCCTGGTCGGCGCGGGAGATGTTGAATTGTGCGGCGACGTTTTCTGCGGTCTCGGGCATCGAATCAATGCCAAAGGCTTTCTTCATCAGCGGATTGACGAAGCGCCAGCCGATGGTGGTGTCGTACATCTCTGCCGAACGGGAAAACGCCGTCTCGGCCTTGCCCATCACCAGCGGCGCACGCGACATCGATTCGACGCCGCCGACCAGCATCAGCCCGGCCTCACCGCTGCGAATCGCCCGTGCGGCAGTGCCGATCGCATCCAGCCCTGAACCGCACAAACGGTTGAGCGTGGTGCCCGGCACGCTGACCGGCAGCCCGGCCAACAGCGCCGACATGCGCGCAACGTTGCGGTTGTCTTCGCCGGCCTGATTGGCGCAGCCGTAGATCACGTCGTCGACCTGGCTCCAGTCGACTTGCGGGTGGCGGCGCAACAGTTCACGCAGCGGCACGGCGCCGAGGTCGTCGGCGCGCACGCTGCTCAAACTGCCGGCGTAGCGACCGATCGGGGTGCGCACGGCGTCGATGATCAGAGCGTCATTCATGGGGAGTCTCCGGCGTCAGCACGGTGCCGCGCACTTTGTAGGATTTGCCGTGGAACAGGGCGATCAACTGGCCCTGCTGGTTTTCAATGCGCACGTCGTAGTTGCCAGTGCGGCCCGAGCGCGATTGCTCGGTGCAGCGTGCGGTGAGCGTGTCGCCCGACTGCGCGGGCGCGATGTAATCGATGCTGCAACCGATCGCCACGGTGGCGTCGTTGTAACTGTTGCAGGCGAAGGCAAACGCCGAGTCGGCGAGGGCGAAGAGGAAACCGCCGTGGCAGGTGCCGTGGCCTTGAATCATGTCGGCGCGCACGCCCATGCCCAAGGTGCAGCTGCCGGGCGCGGCGCTGATCAGGCGGATGCCCAAACCTTGGGTGGCGGCATCGCGGTCGAACATGGTTTGCGCGCAACGGCTGGCGAGGCTCATGGCTTCAAGGCTGGTCATGGAATGTGCTCCCTTCGGCGACTTTGCGGCGCAACAGCAGCGATGGCCGATAGCGTTCTTCGCCGTAACTGGCTTGCAGGTGGTCGAGGACTTGTGTGATCTGCGCCAGGCCGATGCGCTCGGCCCAGGCCAATGGGCCTTGCGGGTAATTCACTCCAGCGCGCATGGCCAGATCGATGTCTGCTGCCGAAGCAACGTCGTGCAGCACGGTGTCGGCGGCTTCATTGGCGAGCATGGCGACGGTGCGCAGCACGGCGAGGCCTGGTGTGTCGCTGAGCAGACTGACCTGCAGGCCGGCGCCTTGCAGCAGGGCGATGCCTTGTTCGCGGGCGTCAGTGCTGATGTCCGCCGAGCAACTGATGGCGATGCGTTTGGCGCTGGCGTAATCGAAAGCCAGGTCAATCAGGATCAGATTGCGTAGGCCATCTTCCTTCGCGCGTTGGCTGGCCATGCGCCCGTCGCTCAGGGCCAATACCGCTTCGCCGACCCTTAACAGGCCTTTGCCATCGCGCGTGATCACGCTGGTTTTCAGGCGTGGCAGCAAATCGTTAAGGACGCCGAGATCGCCTTCGACCACGCAGCTATCGACGCTCGCATCGCTGCTGATTTGTTGCGGCTGCGGACGTTGCGCGCCTTCGCTGTAATCGTAAAAACCACGACCGCTTTTACGGCCGAAGCGTCCGGCGTCGACCAGTTCTTTCTGGATCAGCGACGGCTGAAAACGAGTGTTGCCGTAATAGGCGTCGAACACCGAACAGGTCACCGCGTAATTCACATCGTGGCCGATCAGATCAGTGAGTTCGAAGGCGCCCATCGCAAAGCCGCCAGCCTCACGCATCAGCGCGTCGAGGGTGGCGCAATCGGCGGCGCCTTCCTGCAACAGGCGCAGACTTTCGGCGTAGAACGGCCGGGCCACGCGATTGACGATGAAACCCGGCGTCGAACGGGTGTGCACCGGTTGCTTGCCCCAGGCTTTGGCGGTGTCGAACAGAGTGCGGGCGAGGGCGGGATCGCTGGCCAGGCCGGAAACGATTTCCACCAGTGGCATCACCGGCGCCGGATTGAAGAAGTGCAGTCCGAGCAGACGTTCCGGGCGTTGCAGCCCTGCAGCAATGCTGGTGATCGACAGTGAAGAGGTGTTGCTGGCGAGAATGCAGTCGTCGCCGCAAAGACCTTCCAACTGTTTGAACAACCCGCGTTTGACTTCAAGGTTTTCGACAATCGCTTCGATGATCAACGTGCAGTCGGCCAGCGTTTCGATGGCTTCTACCGCGTGCAAGCGAGCGACGATGGCGCCGCGCTCATCCGCCGCGAGTTTGCCTTTCTCCACGCGTTTACCGAGCTGGCGGTCGATACCGTCGATGGCTTGCGCGGCGGCGCCCGGACGATTGTCCAGCAGCAACACCGAATGCCCGGCTTGCGCCGCGACTTGCGCAATGCCGGCGCCCATGGCGCCGGCACCGATCACGGCGATTTTTGCGTTGCGGTCGAGTGCGCTCATATTCAGCGACCCTTGAACGCTGGGGTGCGTTTGTCCATGAAGGCGCTGACGCCTTCGCGGTAATCCTCGCTGCGCCCGGCCAGCCGTTGCAGGTCGCGCTCCAGCTCAAGCTGTTCATCGAAAGTGTTGCTGAGGCTGGCGTTAAGGCTGCGTTTGATCAGCGCCAGACCATAAGTCGGTTGCGTGGCCAGGTGGCGGGCGAGGGTCAGCGCTTCGTCGCGCAATTGCGCGTCATCGATGCAGCGATAGATCAGCCCCCATTGCTCGGCCTGTTCGGCGCTCAAACGGTTGCCGAGCAAGGCCAGAGCTTTGGCGCGGGCCATGCCGACCAGTCGCGGCAACGTCCAGGTGCCGCCGGAATCCGGGATCAGGCCGATTTTGCAGAACGCTTGAATGAAGCTCGCCGAACGCGCCGCCAGCACCAGGTCGCAGGCCAGCGGAATGTTCGCGCCGGCCCCGGCCGCGACGCCGTTGACCGCGCAAATCACCGGCATCGGCAGATCGCGCAATTGGCGGATCAGCGGGTTGTAGAAGGTTTCGATCGACACGCCGAGATCCGGCGCTTCAGTGCCTGGCGCGACATTGCGGTCGCTGAGGTCTTGCCCGGCGCAGAAACCACGACCTTCACCGGTCAGTAGCAGCACGCGCACTTCCGGGCTCTGCCGCACCTGCTTCAGCGCTTCCTTGACCTCCAGGTGCATGGCGGTGTTGAAACTGTTCAGTTGCTCGGGCCGGTTGAGGCTGAGCAGGGCGACGCCGGCCTCGATGGAAAACAGGATGTGTTCGAAGTTCATGGGCAAGGCTCTCCGGGAGATCGTTCGATTCGATTACTGGCCGCGAAACTGCGGCGCACGCTTGTCTTGAAAGGCGCGAATGCCTTCATCGCGGTCGGCGGTGCCGGCCAGCAACGTAAAGGCGTGGCGCTCGAAACGCAGGCCGCTGGCCAGATCGGTGTCCATCGCCTTGAGCAGCGCTTCCTTGGCCAGACGCACGGCCAATGGCGCTTTCGCGGCGATGGCGTGGGCGATCTGCAGGGCGCGTTCGACGGTGAATTCCGGCTGGGTGATTTCGCTGACCAGACCGGCGCGCAGGGCGTGGCGGGCGTCGATGGCTTCGCCGGTGAGCACCATTTGCATCGCCAGGGATTTACCCACGGCACGCAGCAATCGTTGGGTGCCACCGGCGCCGGGCATGATCCCGAGGTTGATTTCCGGCTGACCGAAGCGCGCGTCTTCGCCGGCAATCAGGATGTCGGCATGCATCGCCAGTTCGCAGCCGCCACCGAGGGCGAAGCCGTTGACGGCGGCGATCAGCGGCTTGCTGAAGCGGGTGATGGATTGCCACGAGGCTTGGCGCGGATCGTTAAGGATGCCGACCAGATCGCGCTCGGCCATTTCCTTGATGTCGGCGCCGGCAGCGAAGGCTTTGCGGCTGCCGGTCAGCACCACGGCGCGGGTGTCGGGGTCGGTTTCGGCGGCGCTCAGTGCAGCGGCGAGTTCGCCGAGCAGTTCGGTGTTGAGGGCATTCAAGGCCTGCGGACGTTGCAGGGTGATCAGGCGCACAGCTTGCAGCTGTTCAACGGCCAGGGTTTGAGGCATGGCAAAGGCCCTCGCGGAGCACGCTCGGCTAATGCCGGCTTGTTGTTGGTTCGACGTCAGGCGTCGGTTTTGCCGGAGTATAGGCTTAACGTGATACGTAAATGCAAGATTGAAATGTGATTAACGTGTCTTAAATGGAAGGTTGTGGAATTTGCTACAGCTCGTTGGTTCTTGGTTGGAGTTGAATAACTGATTGAAATAACTCAAATATTGGTAGGTTTTAAGGGATCGAGATTGTCGATGAACGGTGTTCGACAAAAGCGATACGCTTTTCTCTCTTCACTGCATCGAAATGATGTGATACAAATCAAGCCTGGTTACGCATCGCTTTGCGTATCTCACCGCACAACGTCCACCAAAGGAGCCTGCGATGACCTGTTACAGCCTTGATGGACTGACCCCGGTGGTTGACCCTTCGGCCTATGTGCATCCGTCAGCGGTGTTGATCGGCGACGTGATCATTGGCCCGCATTGTTATGTCGGGCCGCTGGCCAGTTTGCGCGGCGACTTCGGCCGCATCGTGCTGGAAGAGGGCGCTAACTTGCAGGACACCTGCGTGATGCACGGCTTTCCCGACAGCGACACGGTGGTCGAGCGCAATGGCCATATCGGCCACGGCGCGGTGTTGCACGGTTGCCGGATCGGCGCTGACGCGCTGGTCGGGATGAATGCGGTGGTGATGGATAACGCACGAATTGGCGCACGCTCGTTTGTCTCGGCGGCGGCGTTCGTCAAAGCGGGTTTTGAATGCCCGGAACAGTCATTGGTGATGGGCGCACCGGCGAGTATCAAGCGCGTATTGAGTGATCAGGAAGTGGCGTGGAAACAGGCCGGCACTCGCGAGTACCAGGCGCTGGCCCAGCGCTGCCTGACGCAGATGCAGGTGTGCGAACCGCTGAGCGAACCTGAAGCGAATCGCCCGCGGATCAGCGACAGCGGCTTGCGCCCCAAGAACCAAACCGCATGAGCACCACATCTCTACTGTGGGAGCGGGCTTGCTCGCGAAAGCGGTGTATCAGAGAAACAAATATTGACTGACACGACGCCTTCGCGAGCAAGCCCGCTCCCACAGGATTCGGTATATTCCATTCTTTTTTTCAACCCGGTACGCCCATGTCATCGCTGACACCTTTGAACCACCTCATCACCCGTTTCCAGGAGCAGACGCCGATCCGCGCCAGTTCCTTGATCATCACGCTGTACGGGGATGCCATCGAGCCCCACGGCGGCACGGTGTGGCTGGGCAGTCTGATCCAGTTGCTCGAACCGATCGGCATCAACGAACGGCTGATCCGTACTTCGATTTTTCGCCTGACCAAAGAAGGCTGGCTGACCGCCGAAAAAGTCGGCCGCCGCAGCTACTACAGCCTCACCGGCACTGGTCGCCGGCGCTTCGATAAGGCCTTCAAGCGCGTGTACAGCTCAACCGTGCCGGCGTGGGATGGTTCGTGGTGCCTGGCGATGCTCACGCAATTGAGCCAGGACAAGCGCAAGCAAGTGCGCGAAGAACTCGAGTGGCAAGGTTTTGGTGCGATTTCGCCGGCCGTACTGGCGTGCCCGCGCAGTGATCGCGCTGACGTCAACGCGACGTTGCAAGACCTCGGCGCGCTCGAAGACACCATCGTTTTCGAAACCACCGCGCAAGACGTATTGGCCTCCAAAGCCCTGCGTGCACAGGTGCGCGAGAGCTGGAACATCGAGGAACTGGCGGCGCATTACAGCGAGTTCATCCAATTGTTCCGACCGCTCTGGCAAGCACTGCGCGAGCAGGAAAACCTGCTGCCGGCCGACTGCTTCATGGCACGTCTTCTGCTTATTCATGAATACCGCAAACTGCTGCTGCGCGACCCGCAACTGCCAGACGAATTGCTCCCCGGCGATTGGGAAGGCCGTGCCGCCCGCCAGCTGTGCCGCAACATTTACCGATTGATCTACGCCAAGGCCGAAGAGTGGCTGAACACTGCGCTGGAAACCGCGGACGGGCCGTTGCCGGATGTCGGCGAGAGTTTCTATCGACGTTTTGGCGGCTTGAAATAAGCGCCACAACGAGGGAGCCGCACTGTTCAGGAAGAACGCTTGGATTGACGTAGATAATAAAAACAAGCCTGCGTGAGGCCAGACATGATTTCTTCAACTGCACAACGCCGTGACGGCTTCGATCAATGGATCCATCAGATCAATCAGATCTGTGGCGCCTTCAACGCGCAAACCCTCGGCGCCGATTTCTCCGGGCGCATTCGCGAGTACCAAAGCGGTGCGCTCAAACTGAGTTTTGTCGACGCCTGCCAGGCGCGGCTGTATCGCACGCCAACAGAAATCGCTGCCGGCGAGGGCGGTAAATATTTTGCCGTGTTCCAGCTCGAAGGCTCGGCGGGCATGGCCCAGGGCGACAACAAAGCCTTGCTCTCGGCGGGCGACATCACCCTGATCGACGCCTCGCGCCCGAGCGATTTCACCTACCACGAGAACTCGCGGCAACTGTCGCTGATCCTGCCGACGCATCTGGTCGAGAAGACCTTGCGCTTCAATCAGGTCAAGTGCGGCCACCGCATCCCGGCGAGTTCGCCGATGGCCATGCTCTCGCACCATTTGATTCTCGACGCGACGCGGCAGAAGAACCTCAGCCTGAGCGAAAGCGAAGCGACGCTGGAGGCGATTGTCAGCCTGCTGCGCCCGGCGATCAGCCACAGCGAAGATTGCAGCGATCTGCATGAACGGATCTTTCAGAAGACCCTGGCGTGCATCGACGAGCACATTCGCTGCGAAGAGCTCTGTCCGGAATGGCTGGCGCGAGAAGTCGGGATGTCGGTGCGCGGGCTGTACCGGATCTTTGCAAAAAAGGGTTTGGTGGTGGCGCGCTACATCAAGAATCGGCGGCTGGATTTGTGTGCCGAATCGCTGCGTCAATCCGGGGCTGAGCAGAAGCTCTCGGTGCTCGGTTATTCCTGGGGCTTTTCCGATTCGAGCCATTTTTCCACGGCATTCAAATCACGTTTCGGCATTGCGCCGGGGGAGTACCGCAGGCAGCACGCCTGAGGCTCAGTAGTGCATGCCGTCATCGATGGCGATGCCTTGCGCGCGCATGGCTTTGATCAGCTCCGCCCGGGTGCCGGGCAGGTTGAGCATGGTTTCGTGGCGCAACTGCGCAATCTCGTCAGCGCTGTACGGCTGATAGTGCGCAGGCGTGCTTTTGCCAGCCATGCCGTCCTCGCGAATCAGCCAGTTGAGCAGGTCGGCCAGTTGCGCGTTGTTCAGCGCTGATTGCGACATGCCCGGCACGCGCACCAGAAACTCCCGGCCACCGGGCACCTTCAGGAAGTTGCCGACGAAACCGGTCAGACGCGGCGTGTCGTTGGCGGCTGAGCCGCTGCCGTCGGGCAAGTGGCAGCCAGCGCATTGCAATTGGTAATTCACGCCGACGCTGTAACCCGCCTGGGCGATGGGCGTTTGCGGCGATTCGTTGCCCGGCGCATGCCGCTGGTTGGGGTTGGGAATGGCCCGGGCGTAAACCGCTGGCGCGGCCAACACCAAAGCCAGACCCATCACGAACAAATGACGCATAACACCACCCTCAAAATTTACACAAAACCCCGTAGGAGCTGCCGAAGGCTGCGATCTTTTGATCTTGATCTTGAAAAACAAAGTCAAAAGATCGCAGCCTGCGGCAGCTCCTACAGGGGGTTTTTGGTGATCAGGTCAGACGGCCACACCGCGAATAATCGAAACCGTGCAGTGGTAGATGTGCGATTTCGCCGCCAAACACCAGTTCACGTCGTTGTTGTTGAACGGCCGGTACGCCGGCTCTTCGCTGTCGTTGCGCGTACAGGCGCACTGCGCGCAGCTCTGCTTACCGCAGCAATCGTTGTACGAAATGATGTAATCCTTGCCGTCCGCCGGGTTGCGGCAGGTGCCGATCCACGTCACTTGCGAGGCTTCGGTGCCGGGTGGGCACGAGGTCACCGAGCCGCCGCAGCAACTGCACAGAAAGCCGTCGATCGAGCAGTAGCGCCAGTAGTCGCAGCTGTTCGGATCACCCGGATCGCCCGCTTTGGGATTGTCCGCCGCCAGCGCCTTGCTGGTGCGATCCAGCGGCAACAACAGCGGCAGTGCGGCGCCGGCGACCATCAGCGAGCCCATGCGCGCCAGCAATTTGCGTCGCGATGTGGTGTCGGCCACGCGGCGGGTCGAGCGCTCAAAGAGCAGATCCAGCAGTTTCATAAATGTCTCCTGCTCAGTGGCTGTGGCTATGGCCGTGACTGTGGTCATGCGGTTGCGGCTGGTTGTTGAGGTATTCCTGCAGCGTGGCGCTGTGCAGGTGTTCGACCTCGAACAGGCTGTCCAGATGCTCGCGGGAATTGACCAGACCTTTGGCGCGCAAGGTGCCGGATTTGTCGATCAGCGCGGCGTACGGCAGCTTGCCGATCTGGTAGGTCATGCCGACTTCCGGGCCGACCACGTAGGTCATGTCATCGAGTTTGTGTTCGCGGATCAGCGCTTGTTGGGCATCCATGTCGCCGTCGCTGATAAACACCACGTCGAGGCGATCGGCTTGTTGTTTGGCGATGGATTTGATCGCCGGCAGCAGCGATTTGCAGATCGGGCAGGTCGGCGAGAGGAAGAACAGCAGCTGGTTCTTTTCCCCGGCATAACCAAAATTGACCGGACGACCATGACGATCAGCAGCGGTCACTTGCGGCGCCGCTTCGTTGACCGCCACACCCTTATCGACCATCAGCGCACCGGCCGGAGCAATGCGCCCGTGCAGCACGCCGATCTGCCGCACCAGGCCCATCACCGCGAACGCCAGCGCAATCAGCAGCACCCACAACAGCACGTTGGAAATCATCAGACCTTGCATAAATCACCTACCAATCAATTTGAGCAGAAGAGGGGAGTTGGCCAGCAAGCCGTCGGCGGCCGCGTAGATCAGCAGCGCAACAGCACTGGCGGCGACGGTGACAAAACCGTCGAACAAACCAAGGTCGCGAACGATCGGTGTGGTGCTCGCCAGTAACGCCAAAGCCACTAACACCGCGTTGCGCGTCAGCAGAATCGGGCGCAGTGGCTGTGCTTGATCCGGCCCGGCACAGCCGCAGTCGATGTCGCGGCGACCGCGCCACAGGTTGATGCCGATGGCGGAGGCGTACAGCGCGATCAACGCAGCTGCGCAGACCGCTGCAATGGCGCGGCTGAACGGCACCAGCAGGGCAAAAGCGATGAGCAACTCCAGCAGCGGAATCACTCGGCCAATCGGCCGCACCAACGCTTCAGGCAGCAGTTGATAGTCCGCCAGTTGCTTGGCAAACCGGCCCGGTGCGCGCAGCTTGTGCGTCGCCGCGCTGGCCAGCAGCACGGCGACGGCCAGCGCACTGGCGATGATGAAAATCGGGTCAAGGGTCATGACTGAACCTCCTCAGTAGCTCATGACTTGCGTCGCGGTTTTCGCAACTTTCGGCATGCTCGATTGAAGCTTGTTGGTGCTCAGATCGAAGACCTGCAAACCGCCCTCGACGTCAGCGCCGAGCAGCAACGGTTTGTCGTCGCCGGTGGCTTGCAGGCTCCAGACCGGTGTAGGTGCTTCGAGGGTCGCGACCTTCTTGCCGGTCTTGATATCGAAGGCCCAGATCAGCGTGCTCGGGTCTTCCCACTTCATCGCTTCGTGGGCGTCGTGCATCAACACGTACAAACGATCGAGCTTCGGTGCGACCGCCATCAACTGCCAGCCGCCGGGGGCCCAACCGGTTTTCTTTTCGGCGTCGTTGACCAGCGACCACGACGGCAGAATCTTCGGCGCGTCGCCAGCGAAATCGACCGGGCGCACGGTGCCGGTGGTGGTGACGAAGTAGTAGGTGTCGCCGACGTTGACCGCGCGCTCGTTGAGCTTCTCGGCATTCGGGTCGAAGAACGGCGTGCGGCTGCGCGCGGTTTCCTGGCCCTGATCATTGAGGGTGACCACTTGCAGGCTGCCGTCGCCGCACAACGAGGCGAAGCGGCGGTTGCCGACCGGGTAATTGAGCACGCAACCGGGGATGGCGATTTCACTGCTGACCGCGTGGGACTGGGTGTCGACCACGGTCACCGAAGTCGATGGGGTGAAGTTGTAGACGTAGACGAAGCGGTCATCGCCGCTCGGTTTCAGGCCGTAGCGCTGGGTCAGGGATTCGGCGCGTTTGCTTGGAATCACCACTTCCCACGAGGGCGACAGCGTCGAGGTGTCCCACGCGGTGAGTACGTCGGTGCGCGTGCCGCGAGTGCCGCGTGAATAGAACAGGTCGGCGCTGTACAGGGTTTTGCGGTCGTGGCTCAGGGCCGATGGCGCGGCAAAACCGGTCGGCACCATGCCGAGGATTTTCTTCTTGTCGGGATCGACCACGGTGACGCGGCCCATCACGAAACTTTCGAATTCGACGTCGACCACATAAGCGCGGTGCGCTTCGGGCGGGAACGCCAGCGTGGTCTGGCCGATGGTGTCGGGCGGCAGATCGGCATGGGCGCTGTTCAAGCCGAGCATCAGCAGGCTCAAGCCCAGCGCTGACGGTACGGTGATCCGGTTGGTTCGCATTGAAGGGGGACTCCCTGACTGGTGCCCTGAAAAGTGGGTGCCAGTGGATTCTGCCTCTGCGGCGAAACCGGGGAATTGCTGTGTCTGCCAAGTGCTTGTGTGTCTGTGCCAGTCGCAATTGGCAGCCTTGCCAACACGACTGGCAGGCAGGGCAAAACCTGCTTTGGCGGCAGGCCAGACAATCTCCATCAGCTCCCGTCGCCACCAATCCCTGTAGGAGCTGAGCTTGCTCGCGAAAGCGGTGTGTCAGGCAACCCCTGTTCTGAATGTGCTGACGTCTTCGCGAGCAAGCTCGGCTCCTACAGGGATTGGTGTGTATTCACTGTTTTTTTGGATGTGTCTTCTATGTCCCTGCTCAAATTCGCCTGTGCTTCGTTGTTTTCTCTGACACTCGCCCAAGCCGCTGTCGCCGCCGATTGCGCGGCGGATTCATCCCACGGCGCACAAATTTTCAACACCGAATGCGGCGTCTGCCACGCGGTTAAAAAAGACGTCACCGGCATGATGGGCCCCAACCTTAACGGCGTGATCGGGCGCAAATCCGGCTCGCTGGCAGGCTTCAGCTATTCCCAGGCGATGCGCAACAAAGACGTCACCTGGCAGGCCGAGACCATCGCCGAACTGATCACCCAACCCCAGGCCTACGTGCCCGGCACCTACATGCCCTACATGGGCCTGGCCTCGAAAGATGACCGTGAGGCCGTGGTGTGTTTCCTCAAATCCAAGGAGGCTTTATGAGCAACGTTGCAATGCTGTCGCAAGTCGCGGCGTTCATTGATCGTCGACATGGCTGCTTTATCGATGGCCAGTGGCAATTCGCTGACGGGCCGACGATTGCCGTGGTCGATCCGGCCACCGGCCAGACCTTGTGCGAAACCCTCGATGCGCCCGCCGAATTGGTCGAGCGCGCGGTGCAGTCTTCGCACGCGGCGTTCAAGTCTGGCGTGTGGTCGGGGCTGCGCCCGGCCGATCGCGAGCGCATCCTGCTGAATTTCACCCGCCTGGTCGAGGAGCACGGCGAAGAGCTGGCGCAACTGGAAACCCTCAGCCAGGGCAAGTCGATCAACATGGCACGCGCGCTGGACGTCAACGCCACGGTGGAATTCATGCGCTACATGTCGGGCTGGGCGACCAAGATCGAAGGGCAGACCTTCGACGTGTCGATTCCGCTGCCACCGGGGACAAAATTCACCACGTTCACCAAACGCGAACCGGTGGGTGTGGTGGTCGGCATCGTGCCGTGGAATTTTCCATTGATGATCGCCGCGTGGAAGTTGATGCCGGCGCTGGCCACCGGTTGCACGGTGGTGATCAAACCGGCGATGGAAACTCCGCTGACGGCCATGCGTCTGGCTGAACTGGCGTTAGAGGCGGGCATTCCGGCAGGCGTGTTCAACGTGGTCACGGGCGGCGGGGCTTCGGTCGGCGGCGCGCTGACGGCGCATCCACTGGTGAGCAAGGTGTCGTTCACCGGTTCGACGGTGGTGGGCAAAACCGTTGGTGTCGCGTGCATGGCCAACATGACCCGTTTTGCGCTGGAACTGGGCGGCAAGAACCCGATGATTCTGCTGGCGGATGCCGATGTTGAAAAAGCCATTCAAGGCGCGATTCTCGGTGGCTTGCTGAACAACGGTCAGGTGTGCGCGGCGGCGTCGCGCTTCTATGTGCATCGTTCGATTCACGACCAGTTTGTCGAAGGTCTCGCGGCAGTGGTTTCGGCCATGCCGATTGGCGCGGGGATGAACTGCGAGGCGGCCATCAATCCGCTGGTGTCACGCAAGCAGCAACAAAGCGTGCTCAAGCACATCGAACTGGCCAAGCGTGAAGGCGCGCGAGTGGTGTGTGGCGGTGAGCTGTTGGAAGGCGAGGGTTTCTACGTGCAGCCGACGGTGCTGGCGGACGTTGATCACAGCATGGCCGTGGCCCGTGAAGAAGTGTTCGGCCCGGTGTTGGCGGTGATTGCGTTTGATGATGAAGACGCGATGATCGAGTTGGCCAATGACAATCCGTATGGTTTGGCCGCGAGTTTGTGGACGAATGATTTGAGCAAGGCGATGAACCTGGTGCCGCGTATTGAAGCGGGCACGGTGTGGGTGAATGCGCATGTGCTGCTGGATCCGGCGATGCCGTTTGGCGGGGTCAAGCAATCGGGGATGGGGCGGGAGTTTGGCAGGACGGTGATTGAGGCCTACACCGAACTGAAATCCGTGTGTATCGCCCATTGATCCCCCGTCGCACCTTTTACATTTGAAATGCATCCCCCCCTGTGGGAGCGGGTGTTAACTTTCGCGGTCGTCGAAGATGTCTTCAATGGGCATTTCGAACGCCCGGGCAATCTGGAATGCCAGCGGCAAGCTCGGATCGTAGCGTTCGTTTTCGATCGCATTGATGGTCTGCCGCGACACGTTCAAGCGTTCTGCCAGATCAACCTGCGACCACTTGCGCTCGGCGCGCAGTGCCTTCAGACGGTTTTTCATTGGTAACGGCGTCGCGCAATCTGCAGCCCAACAATCCACATCAGACCCATCACCGGCCACACGCACGTCCACGGAATGTGCGGCGCGCCGACGTTTTCTAGAAACCCGTAACTGAACGTCAGCAGCGCCGAGGCGGCGAAGGCAAAACCGAGGGCTTCAAACTGGATACGCAGATGCATTTCATCCATGCGCCGCATGTTGCGCACGATCGCCCAGCACATCAGGCCTGCCGGAATGACCGGGGTCAGGGCCACCACGGATCGCAGAAAAATGTTGGCGTCCAGCAGGGATTGGCTGGCGATCAGGGAAAGGCTCAACACCAGCACGTAGAGAACCAATGCGGCGCCCATTTCGAGGTAGTAGCGGTTCATGCTTCACTTCCTGTGTAAAAGACCCTTTACATCCTCGCCGAAGAATTTGCCGATGTAAAGCACGCTTTCCATGAGCTCAAAAAAACGGGGCGGCATGATCGTTAATCAGGCCGCCCCGCAGGTGTTTCAGTCAGTCAGATCAGTGCATTTTGCTGTGATCGTGACCTTCCATGTTGGTCAGCGAGCGAACCGGTGCTTTGACCTCGAGGGTTTCTTTCTCGCCCTTGGCGTTCTCGACGGTCAGGGTCAGCGGCACGGTTTCGCCTTCTTTCAGCTGCGCGCTCAGGCCCATCAGCATCACGTGGTAGCCGTTCGGATCAAGCTTTACGGCTTTGCCAGCCGGCAGTTCGACGAACTTCACCGGGCCCATGCTCATGACGTCATTCTTCATGGTCATTTCGTGGATCTGCACGTCTTTGGCGATCGGTGTGGCGACGCTGAGCAGCTTGCTGTCGCTGTCGGCCGTGACGGTCATGAATGCGCCGCTGGCGGTCTGGGTCGGCACGGTGGCGCGAACCCAGGCGTCGTCGACTTTGGTCTGCGCGGAGGCCTGAAACGCCAGGCCCATCAGCGACAGGGCAATCGCAGCACGTTTGATGTTGTTCAGAACAGGGTGCATCAGCAAACCTCCATAACGGTAAGCAAGTCTTCCGTGCATTCTTCTGCCGAAAGCGAGGTGGACAGGCCCAGGCGCAGGCCGCCACGGGAGTCGTAGACGTAACTGGTCGACGTGTGCGAGATGGTGTAGGTGTCGCCGGCCGGGACTTTTTCGTAGAACACGTCGAATTCCTTGGCGGTGGCCTTGGTTTCCTCAACGGTGCCGTACAGCGCGACGAAGCTCGGGTCGAAGGCTTTCATGTAGGCGTCGAGGATTTCTGGCGTGTCACGTTCGGGGTCGAGGGTGATGAAGATCACCTGCAAACGATCGCCGTCCTTGCCCATCAGTTTCTTGATTTTCGCCGCGCGGGCGAGGGTGGTGGGGCAGACCGCCGGGCATTGAGTGAAGCCGAAGAAGATCATCGGCATCATGCCGCGAAAGCTCGACAGCGACATGGTTTCGCCGTCGGTGTTCTTCAGCTTGAAAGTGCGTCCCAGGATCTTGTCGCTCAGATCTTTGCCGTACTTGTACGACAGTTCGCCGCGGGTGTCGCAGCCGGCGAGCAGGCCGAGCCCGAGTACGCCCATTCCCGCAAGCACCTTGCGGCGAGTCAACAAAGCCGTCATCTAATACCGCCTTTTGCAGCCCGCCCGTCGACAGGACGGGCGGTGGTTAACCGTAAAAGCGGCGCATGATACCAAACTGACGGCAACGACCGGCTCCGGATCGCCGTACGGCGTAGGATCTGGCGACAAAAGGTGTAAGAAAAAGTGACCGGTAGCGCGTGAGCGTCGGAGAGGGCGGCCCGTCGGACGCCTGTTTGTCTTGCCGCCCGTTGTCATCAAATGAAAAGCCATTGTCGCCTGATGCGAAGCGATTGCCTGGCGCGCGACCTAGAGTCAGGTCAACGCCAATCGAGCGATACGCCCAACCTTGCAGGGAGAATAAGAAAAATGGCCAAAGCAGTGCGCTTCTACGAATCCGGTGATCCCGACGTGCTTCGCTATGAAGATGTCGACGTTGGCGATCCCGGCCCAGGCCAGGTGCGTCTTCGTCATGTGGCGGTGGGCCTCAACTACGCCGACACCTACTTTCGCAACGGCACTTACCCGATCCCGCTGCCTAACGGCATGGGCGTTGAAGCCTCCGGCGTGGTGCAGGCCATCGGCGAGGGCGTGAGCAATGTGCGGGTGGGCGATCGTGTCACCTACACCGGGTTTCTCAACACCTTGGGCGCCTACAGCACTGAGCGTCTGATATCCGCCGCTCCGCTGATCAAACTGCCGGAAACCATCAGTTTCGAGACGGCTGCCGCGATGACCATGCGCGGGCTGACCTCGGCTTACTTGATGCGGCGTATCCACGACTTTAAAGCGGGCGACAGTATCTTGCTGCACGCTGCTGCCGGTGGCGTCGGTCTGATCGTTTCGCAGTGGGCGAAGTTGCTCGGGCTGACGGTCATCGGCACCGTCTCCACCGAGGCCAAAGGCGAAATCGCCCGTGCCCATGGCTGCGACCATGTGATCAATTACAGCCACCAGGACGTCGCGCAACAGGTTCGCGAATTGACCGACGGCGTTGGCGTCAACGTGGTGTTCGACAGCGTTGGCAAGAACACCTTCATGGGCTCGCTGGACTCGCTCAAACGTCGCGGTCTGATGGTGTGCGTCGGTACGGCTTCCGGGCCGATTCCGCCGGTCGATCCGATGTTGCTGGCAATGAAGGGCTCGCTGTTCATGACCCGCCCGGCCTTGGCTGACTACATCGCCGACCCCGAGGAAAAAGCCGCGCTCGCTGGCGAGCTGTTCGACCTGGTCGGCAGTGGCCGGATCAAGATCGAAATCAACCAGCACTACGCGTTGCAGGATGCCGTTCAGGCCCACCGTGACCTGGAATCGCGCAAGACCACCGGCTCATCGATTTTCGTCATCTGAAGGAGTCGTCAGCCATGAGAGTCGAACAACTGACGTGCAGCATTGGCGCCGAGCTTGAGGGCGTCAGCCTTGCCGACGCGGTACATGACGACGGTCTTTTTGCCGAAATTCGCGCGCAATTGCTCAAGCACCGCGTGTTGTTCCTGCGTAATCAGGACATCAGCCGTGCCGATCACGTGGCCTTTGCCCGGCGCTTCGGTGAGCTTGAAGATCACCCGATGGTTGGCAGTGATCCGGATCATCCCGGGCTGGTGCGGATCTACAAGAGCCCGGAGCATCCGCCGGAACGCTATGAAAACTCGTGGCACACCGACGCCACCTGGCGTGAGGCGCCGCCGATGGGTTGTGTCTTGCGCTGTGTCGAATGTCCGCCGGTGGGCGGCGACACCATGTGGGCCAATATGGTCGAGGCGTATGCGCGCTTGCCGGAAGACGTGAAGATCAAGATTGCCGATCTGCGTGCCCGGCACAGCATCGAAGCCAGCTTCGGTGCTGCACTGCCGATCGAAAGACGCCTGGCGCTAAGAGCGACGTACCCCGATGCCGAGCATCCGGTGGTGCGCACGCATCCGGACACGCTGGAAAAAGTGCTGTTCGTCAACGCCTTCACCACACACTTCAGCAATTACCACACCCCCGCTCGGGTGCGATTCGGCCAGGACGCCAACCCCGGCGCAAGTGAGTTGCTGCGCTACCTGATCAGCCAGGCGTACATCCCGGAATACCAAGTGCGCTGGCGCTGGAAACCCAACAGCATTGCGATCTGGGACAACCGCAGCACCCAGCATTACGCCGTGATGGATTACCCGTTGTGCCATCGCAAGATGGAGCGTGCCGGGATCGTCGGCGACAAGACTTACTGATCGACCCTTACTGCATTCGCACTCGAAAACGCCAGCCCGGTGCGAACCCGGCTGCGCGGACAATCATAAAAAAGGAGTACCCCATGCAATTTCTCGACGATTCCCTGCACCCGGAAAACATGGGAAAAGTGGTGATCACCGTGGCCCCGTATGGCCCCGAGTGGATGCCGGAAGATTTCCCCGAAGACATCCCGCTGACCATGGATGAACAGGTGCAGAAAGCGGTCGATTGCTACGAGGCGGGCGCCACTGTCTTGCACCTGCATGTGCGTGAACTCGACGGCAAGGGTTCCAAGCGTCTGTCGAAATTCAATGAGCTGATTGCCGGTGTGCGCGAAGCGGTGCCGGACATGATTATCCAGGTCGGCGGTTCGATTTCCTTCGCCCCGGAAAGCGATGGTGAAGCTGCCAAGTGGCTGTCCGATGACACCCGGCACATGCTCGCGGAGCTGACACCGAAACCGGATCAGGTCACGGTGGCGATCAACACCACCCAGATGAACATCATGGAGTTGCTGTACCCGGAATACCTTGCAGGCACCTCGCTGGACAACCCGGCCATTCATGCCGCATACAGCGAAATGACCGTGCCGGCCGGCCCGGCCTGGGTCGCCGAACATTTGCGCCGGTTGATGGCCGCAGGCGTCCAGCCACACTTTCAACTGACCGGCATGCATGCCCTGGAAACCCTGATGCGTCTGGTGCGCAGCGGTGTGTACATGGGCCCGCTGAACCTCACCTGGATCGGCATCGGCGGTGGTTTCGACGGGCCGAACCCGTTCAACTTCTTTAACTTTATCCATCGCGTGCCGGACGCTTGCACCCTGACGTCCGAGTCGTTGCTCAAGAACGTGCTGCCGTTCAACACCATGGCATTGGCGATGGGCTTGCATCCGCGAGTCGGCAATGAAGACACGATCATTGATCACAAGGGCGATCGCTTCGGGTCGGTGCAACAGATTCAGCAGACCGTGCGCATTGCCCATGAACTGGGGCGCGAGATTGCTACCGGCAAGGAAGCCCGCGAGATTTATCGCATTGGCGTGGCGTATCAGAGCATCGAAGAAACCTTGTTGGCCAACGGCATGGCGCCCAACCGCAAGGCCGGGCAAAAAGGCCTGCCGCAACGCGGCTGACTGAACCGGGCGAGGGGCCGCTGGCCTCTCGTTCGTTGCGTTACCCCAACAGCTCGATAACAACAAATACAACAAAGTTTCGAGGAGGCTGCATGGCCTATCACCCCAGCGCCAGCGATGACGACGATAACGCCGTCGGTGTTGCGCGCACATATGCCTGGATCGTTTTTGCCCTGACGTTCGGCTTGTTGATTTCCGATTACATGTCGCGTCAGGTGCTCAACGCGGTGTTTCCGATGCTCAAGGTCGAGTGGGCCTTGAGCGACAGTCAACTGGGCTTGCTCAGTGGCATCGTCGCGTTGATGGTCGGGCTGCTGACCTTTCCGCTGTCGCTGCTGGCCGACCGTTTTGGTCGGGTGAGAAGTCTGGCCTTTATGGCTTTTCTCTGGAGCGTGGCCACACTGGGTTGCGCGGTGGCGCAGGACTATCCGCAGATGTTCATTGCGCGGTTTATGGTCGGTGTCGGCGAGGCGGCTTACGGCAGCGTCGGCATCGCGGTGGTGATTTCGGTGTTTCCCAAACACATGCGCGCCACCCTGGCCAGCGCGTTTATGGCCGGTGGTATGTTCGGCTCGGTGCTAGGCATGGCGTTGGGTGGGGTGATCGCTGCGAAGATGGGGTGGCGCTGGTCGTTCGCCGGCATGGCGTTGTTCGGTCTGGTGCTGGCGCTGCTGTACCCGCTGATCGTCAAGCAAGCGCGGATTGCGCCGCAGTGCGCAACCCGTGCGGCGAGTAAAGCCGCGGCGGCGATCAAGCGTCCGCTGAGCACCTTGTATTCCAGTCGCTCGGTGGTGGCGACGTACATCGGCAGCGGTTTGCAGTTGTTCGTCTGCGGCACGGTGATCGTCTGGATGCCCAGTTACCTCAATCGTTATTACGCCATGGGCACCGACAAGGCCGGTGCGGTGGCGGCGGTCATTGTGTTGTGCAGCGGCGCGGGAATGATTGTCTGCGGGATGATCAGTGATCGGCTGTGCCGTCATGCGCCTGAGCGCAAAGTCGCATTGGCCATCGCTTATTGCCTGGGCAGTTGCTTGCTGCTTTCGGCGGCCTTCGCCTTGCCGGCTGGGCCCGCGCAATTGCTGCTGATCGGCCTGGGCATGTTGATCGCCACGGGCACCACCGGACCTGCCGGGGCGATGGTTGCCAACCTGACGCATTACTCGGTGCACGGCACAGCTTTCGCCACACTGACCCTGGCCAATAACCTGCTGGGGCTGGCGCCCGGGCCCTTCATCACCGGCAAATTGTCCGATCTGATCGGCCTGCACGCAGCTTTTCAATTCGTACCGCTGGTGAGTATCGCGGCCGCCGCAGTGTTCTTCTACGCGCGCAGTCATTACCTCAAAGACATTGCCCGGCTGGCGGGCGAACGCGTCAGCGACCCGGTCAATGAAATCGCCTGCGAGGTGAAAGTATGAGTCGTCTTCCTGCGTTGCGCGTTGCTGTACCAGACAACAAATGCCCGCCGAGAGGAGGGCGGTCACTGTTTGAGTTCGCCGATAAAAGCCTGGCGCTGTTCAACGTTGACGGTGAGTTGCTGGCCATCGACGACAGCTGTCCCCATCAGGGTGCATCGCTGTGTGGCGGTCGGCTGGAGGGCCAGGTCATTCAGTGTTGCGCGCATGGTTTGCGCTTCGATCTGCGCAGCGGCTATTTGCTCAATTCGAAGCAGGTCAAAGTCACACGCTACCCGGTTGAAGTCATTGATGGTCAGGCGTTTATCGTCCTCGCTTGCGAGGAGTCTGTGGCATGAGCACCGTTGCGCTTACCCGTATTCATAGCCAGACACGCGAGTTGGCACCGGGGTTTATCGTCAGCCTGATCGTCGCCGCGGCTGCTTCGTTTTTGTCCGAGCATTACGGTGCACCGGTGATGCTGTTCGCGTTGCTGCTGGGCATGGCGCTGAATTTTCTGGCCGGTGATGGCGTGTGCAAGGCCGGCATCGAATTTACTGCGCGCACGGTGTTGCGCATTGGCGTGGCGTTGCTGGGTATGCGCATCACCCTTGAGCAAATTGCCGCGCTGGGCTGGAAGCCTGTGGCACTGGTGGTGTTTTTGGTGGTGGTGACCATTGGCGTGTCAGTCGTGGCCGCGAAGGCGTTGGGCTTTCAGCGCTTGTTCGGCATGCTCACCGGCGGCGCCACGGCAATTTGTGGCGCTTCGGCGGCGTTGGCGCTGGCGGCGGCGCTGCCCCATCACCCGCAGAAAGAGCGGGCCACGCTGTTTACCGTCATCGGCGTTTCGGCGTTGTCGACCACGGCGATGATTGTCTACCCGATGATTGCCAAGTGGCTGGAACTCTCGCCGCAAGTGGCGGGCGTGTTTTTGGGCGCGACCATTCATGACGTCGCGCAGGTAGTGGGTGCCGGTTACAGCTTGTCGACGGAAACCGGTGACACCGCCACGGTGGTGAAATTGATGCGCGTGGCCATGCTGTTGCCGGTGATTGTCTGCGCGGCGATGGTCACACGATTGCAGGGTGCTGATACGTCAGGGAAACGTCCGCCATTGCTGCCTTGGTTTGCCGTCGGTTTTCTGCTGCTGGCCTGTATCAACAGCACCGGTTGGGTAGCGCCGGCAGTGCAAGGCGCGGTCAATGAGCTGTCGCGCTGGAGCCTGGTGATTTCCATCAGCGCACTGGGCATGAAGACACAGCTCAAGGAGCTGGCCGCCGTTGGCATCAAACCGATTTTGCTGATGGTCGGGGAGACGGTGTTTCTCGCGGTGCTGGTGCTTCTGGTGTTGCACTGGGGTTTCTAAGGTAAGGCAGGCCGCACCGTGCAGACTCGTCGGCCCGGTGCGGTAGTTAAACCGGTGCCAATCACACCGGTTTTTTCGCGGCGACTGTACCAGCAGTCGCCGTTTTTTTTGCCCGCCAGGTGGCGGGCGGCATGTCGAACTGGGTAATGAACCAGCGGGTGAAGGAGCTGGCCATGGAGTAGCCGAGCAAGTCGGCGATGCGGCTCAGCGAGTAGTTGGGATTTTCCAGGTAGCGCAACACCAGATCGCGTCGCACTTCATTGATCACATCGTTGAAAGCACAGCCGTCGTCCTTGAGGCGACGTTGCAGCGTGCGCACGTTCATGCCTTGGGTCTGAGCAATTTGCTCGATGGTGGCGCGGCCCATCGGCAACAGCAGATAGATAGCCTTGCGCACTTCAAGCAGCAGCGAATGGCTTTCATGACCTTGCAGAGAATCCAGATAACTCTGCGCATAGCGCGCCATGGCCGGGTCGGCGTTAGGGTTGGTGACGTCGAGGCTGGCATCGGAACAGACGATGCCGTTGAACTCGCTGCCGAACTCCAGCGTGCAGCCGAACAGGCGTCGATGCAGTTGCAGATTGTCGGGCGCCTGATGCGTGAAGTTGACGCTGTAGGGATGCCAGTGCGTACCGAGCAGCGCCGAGCACAGACGGAACATCACGCCGATGGCCAACTCGGTGGCCTGTCGGCTGGGCATCGGCGTTTGCGTGACCACTTCTTCGCGAATGATCACCATCTTGCCGGCCTCTTCAACGAAGATCGCCAGCGAGTCATTCATCAAATGCCGGTATTGCACAACCACCTGCAGGGCGTCACGCAGCGTGCGCTGATGGCTGAGCAGCAAACTGACCACGCCGAAATCTGAAAGCTGACGGGATTCGGCCATGCTCAGGCCGAACGTCTGGCAGCCGCTGGCGGCCGCCGAGTCTTCCAGTAGCCGCACCGCCGAATCAATCGGAATGCGCTGCTCGGGCGCCAGCAGCTGTGCTTTGCTCAGGCCGACCGCCGCCAGTACATCACGCGGATTGAAGCCAAGGTATTGCGTGACCTCCAGGTAGTTGGTCAGGACAGCGGCGCGAACAAGCGTGGGCATGCTGGGTTCTTTCCTGGTTCGATAACGATAAGGAAGTACTGGGTGACTATATCCAGAGCATCTGCAATTGAACAGTTGCGACAGCGGCTGTGTTAACGCTGTCGCAAAGTCGTGAACAGCGATCCGTGTAGGAGCTGCCGAAGGCTGCGATCTTTTGATGTTGTCTTTCAAAAACAAGATCAAAAGATCGCAACCTGCGGCAGCTCCTACGGGGGCGGCATCCGTCCGGCGGAGGAAATTCTGTCATCAAAAGAAAAGTGCCTGACGTCCAATGAAAAGCACCCCGGCCGAGCGCTCTTTAATGTCGACACAACAAAAAGATTCTGGCGATACAGCCAGTCGAGTCATCGAGACAGCGAAGGTGTTGACGTGGACAAATTGCAGACTGCCGCAACCGTTCTGATCGTACCGGGCCTGCGTGAGCATGTGGCCGAACATTGGCAGACGCTGCTTGAGGCGCGCCTGGAAAAAGTCCGCAGTGTGCCGCCGCTGACCACCGACAAACTCGACCTCGCTGCGCGCATTCGGGCGATTCAGCAGGCACTGGAGCAGATCGACGGCCCGGTGATTCTGGTCGCCCACAGCGCCGGTGTGTTGATGGTGGCGCACTGGGCGGCGCAGCACTCGCGTGCAATCAAAGGTGCATTGCTGGCGACGCCACCGGATCTCGATGCTCACTGGCCGGCGGGCTATCCGTCAGCGCAGACCCTGCAAGCGCAGGGCTGGAACCCTCTACCCCGTGGCCCATTACCGTTTCGCAGCCTGGTCGCTGCCAGCACTAACGATCACCTCGCCAGCCTCGAAGCCGTCACCCACCTTGCCGAAGGCTGGGGCGCTGAGCTGCGCTCGCTGGGAGCTGTGGGTCATCTCAACCCGGCCGCCGGTTTTGGCGCGTGGCCGGACGCCGAACTGTTGATCCAGGAACTGGATCGTTGATTCAGACGCCGGCTGGCTGAACGCCTGCCGGCACGTGCCCTCATTTCTGAAAACGTCTTCCCGCACACCGGGAAAGCGCGAGGGCGGCTGCGCTTAAAAACAACTACAAAAAAGCGGAGAAGACACGATGCACATCACCAAGCGCCATGGCCTTGCGCCTTCGCGTTACACCTTGCTGGCCTCGGCCATTCTGGCCGCAGCGCTACCGAGCGCCCATGCGGTCGAGATCGATACGGGCAACCCGGACTGGACGGCGCGGCTGGATAACACCGTCAAATACAACTACGGCGTACGCACGGAAAGTGCCGACAAACGGATGTTGGCCACGCCGAACAACAACGACGGCGATTACAACTTCCGCAAGGCCGGCACCAACATCAGCAACCGCATCGACCTGCTGACCGAGATGGACGTGGTCTACAAAAACTCGATGGGCTTTCGCGTCAGTGCGGCCAGTTGGTACGACCAGGCCTATGAAAATACCGGCTCCAATTCCAATCCTTTCGTCAATGGCAACGACGCACGATCGGGTCTGGTCGCCAATGACCCACGTCTGGCCGGCGTCAGCCAAGACAACGTCGGCAACGGCAGCCCGCACCTGAGTCGCTACGCCCAGCGTTATTACACCGGGCCTTCCGGGGAAATTCTCGATGCTTTTGTGTTTTACAACACGGAAATCGGCGAGCAATCGCTGCTGAGCCTCAAGGCCGGTCAACACAACGTGTTCTGGGGCGAAACGCTGCTCAACCCGGTGCATTCGGTCAGCTACGGCCAGTCCGGCCTGGATCTGGCGAAACTGTCGGCGTCCCCTGGCACTGAAGCCAAGGAGCTGTTCGTCCCGCGCAAGCAATTATCGACGTCATTCACCGTCAACCCTGAACTGACGCTGGGCGCTCAGTATTTTCTCGATTGGGACGCTGCCCGTTTGCCGGAGGCCGGCACTTACTACGGCGGCTCCGATCTGGTTGGTTTCGGTGCGCAGTCTTTTCTGCTCGGCAACACCAATGGCGTGGTGCCCGGCAGCCCGTTGGGCTGCGGCGTCGCTCCGTGCAACGGCCTGACCAATGTGCGTCGCGGGCATGACCTGACGCCGGGCAGCAGCGGTGACTGGGGCGTCATGGCCAAGTGGTCCCCTGCGTGGCTCGACGGCACGCTCGGCTTTTACTACCGCAAGACCTCCGACATCCTCCCTCAAGCCTGGTTGAACGCCACCGGCCTGACATCGCTGAATGCCAACGGCAGCCGCCCGGCGGGGCAGGTGCCGGGCGTCGTCAACATCCTCAACTCATTGAGCACCAGCAGTTACCAACTGGCGTACGCCGACAACATTCAGATTTTCGGCCTGAGTTTGTCCAAAGACGTGGGCGGAGTGAGCGTCGGCTCGGATCTCAATATCCGGCACAACATGCCACTGGCGAGCATTCCGGCGATTGTCAGCTCGACCAGTCCTGCGGGGTTGGGCGCAGGTTTAGGGCTGTTGCCGGCACGCACCGCCGAGACGGGCGTGATCTACGACACGCCAAGCCGTGGCGACAGCATGAGCGCCACGGGTGACACGCTGCACTGGACGCTCAATGGTTTGATGTCACTGCCGAAGACGCCGCTGTTCGATTCGGCAACCCTGCTCTCCGAGCTGTACTACAGCAATCTGCTCAAGCTCGATGACAAGAACAAAGCGCTCTACAAAGGCGAGGACAGTTATCGCGGCATCGACGCGCCCACCCGGGATAACTGGGGCATCGCGATCAACTTCACGCCGACCTGGTATCAGGTGCTGCCAGGTGTTGATTTGAATATGCCGCTGTCGATCAACGCCGGTCTGGCCGGGGTGTCGCCGGTGTCCGGTGGCGGTGCGAAAAACACCGGTAACTATGCGGTCGGCCTCGGTGCCGTGGCGTACAACAAATACTTCATCGACCTCAAATACGTCGACGCTTTCGGCAAGACCGACAAGTGCGACAACAGCGGCCTGAGCACCGGCGCCGACCAGGCCGGCAAGGGCGATGGTTCGACCCCTAACGCGTTCAGTGGCAACCAGAACTACGCCTGTTACGGCGGCGGCTACTCGGCGTTTTCCGGTGGCGGCGCGACCACGGCTGACCGTGGCGCCGTGTACCTGACGATGAAAACCACCTTCTGATTCAACCTTGGCTCAAGTCTCACAGACAGGAGAACCACACGATGAAATTCGTCCATACAATGCTCGCCGTTTCACTGACCATGGCGATCGCCGCGCAAGCGCAGGCCGCCGTTTCGGCGCAGGATGCGGCCAAACTGGGCAATAACCTCACCCTGGTCGGCGCGGAAAAAGCCGCCAATGCCGACGGTTCGATACCCGCTTATACGGGCGGGCTGACCACGCCGCCGGCCACCTACAAAACCGGCGACAGCATGCGCCCGGATCCTTTCGCTGACGAGAAACCGCTGCTGGTGATCGATGGCAAGAACGTGGATCAGTACAAGGGCGAGCTCTCGGCGACGGCGGTCGAACTGGCCAAGCGTTTTGCCACGTTTCACATCAATGTCTACCCGACGCACCGCACCGTCTCGCTGCCTAAAGCGGTGCTGGACAACGGTGTGAAAAATGCCACGGGCGCCAAGTCGCTCGAAGGTGGTCTGGCCGTCGACAATGTTCTGCCGGGTGTACCGTTTCCGATTCCGCAATCGGGCAACGAAGCGATGTGGAATTTCCTGCTGCGCTATCAGGGCGTCAACATCAGCTCAAAATACGACTCATGGAATGTCGACGCTGCCGGGGTTGCCAGTCTGGCTATCACCGGGCAGGCGTTCATCTCCTACCCGATCTATGAAAACCTCGCGCAACCGATCAGCAGCGCTGACGTGTATTACCAGATGAAGCTGACGTACACCGGCCCGGCGCGCCGTGCGGGTGAAGCAATGATGCTCAAGGACGCCGCCAACCCGTTGCAACAACCGCGTCGCGCCTGGCAATACCTGCCGGGGCAGCGCAGGGTCAAACTGGCACCGAACCTGGCGTACGACACGCCGAACCCGGGCACTGCCGGTGCGGGTACTTATGACGATGTGTTCGTGTTCAACGGCGCACTGGATCGCTACGACTGGAAGCTGGTCGGCAAGCAGGAAATGATCGTGCCGTACAACACCTACAAACTGACCTATGCGCAGGATCCCAAGGCGTTGACCACCGCCAATCATGTGGCGCCTGACTACGTGCGTTGGGAGAAACACCGGGTCTGGGTGGTGGAAGGCAATCTCAAGCCCGGCGCCCGGCACATCTATCAGAAACGCCGCTTCTATCTCGATGAGGACAGCTGGACAGCGCTGGCCTCCGACCAATATGACGCCCGTGGACAGCTTTATCGCGGCTCGTTTGCCTTTCTCAGCCAGAGCTACGACAAACAGGTGCCGGACTCGACCCCTTTCATGATCTACGACCTGGTCGGCGGCACCTACAACATCAACGGCGTCGTCGGGCCTTACGGCGGCATCAAGTACATCGATCCGCTTTCGAAGGCGCAATGGTCGTCGGAGTCGTTGGCCGGCAGCGGTATTCGCTAGAGGGCGCGGTATGCATTGGCAGAAAAAATCCCGCAGTGTGACGCTCGGCATGTGCCTGCTGCTGTTGCAGGGCGTCGCCCGCGCGGACGGCTATTTCGATGTGCTGGATCAGCCTGCCAGGGTCAGTGCCCTGGCAGCCAGCAGTGCGCTGTCCGGCGTGGCCCGGGCAGGGGCACGCCTGGTTGCTGTCGGCCAGCGCGGGCACATCGTTTACTCCGATGATGGCGGCCAGCATTGGCAACAGGCCGCCGTGCCGGTGAGCTGCGACCTCACGGCGGTGAATTTTTCTTCGCCGTCACAAGGCTGGGCGGTCGGTAACGACGGGGTGATTTTGCACAGCAGCGACGGCGGGGTGACGTGGCGCAAACAGCTCGACGGGCGCCAGATCGGGCCGTTGCTGATCGAGCATTATCAGGCACTGGCCCGCGCTGAACCGGCTAACGAGCAATGGCCGTTGCTGGTTGCTGAAGGCCGGCGGCAGGTGGAGCAGGGCGCGGATAAACCGTTGCTCGACGTCTGGTTTGCCAATGATCAACTCGGCTATGCGGTCGGTGTCTTCAACCTGATCCTGCGCACCACGGACGGTGGCAAACACTGGATGCCGTTTCAGGATCGCACCGACAACCCGCAGGGTTTTCACCTCAATGCGATTGCCGCCACGGGTGATGCGCTGTACATCGCCGGCGAGCAGGGGCTGTTGCGTAAATGGGATGAAGCGCAACAGCGCTTCGTCGCCGTGCCCACACCCTATCAGGGCAGTTTTTTCGGCGTGCTTGGCAAGCCGGGTGAAGTGATTGCTTACGGACTGCGCGGCAACCTTCTGCGCAGCACCGATGGCGGACGCAACTGGATCGCGCAGGACAGTGGCTTGCACACGAGCATTACCGCCGGGCTTGTCGACACTGACGGGCATTACCGATTGTTCACGCAGGGCGGGCAGATGCTGGTCAGCCAGGGCAATGGTGCGCAGTTGCAATGGCGGCATGAGCCCGAACCATTACCGGTGACCGGCGCAGCACAGACGGCCGATGGCGCGATGCTGGTCGTTGGTACCCGTGGTGTTTCGACACTGCGCAAAGAATAAGAAAACAACCCTAAAAGCGAGAACCCGGATATGGGCAATATCGAACAAGACAGCATGCCGGTGATCCGTGATGTACGTGATTTCGAGTGCAACTCCGGCAGTCGGCTGGAGCGCATGGTGTTCAATTTTCGCCCGCTGTTCATGTTGCTGATGGCCATGATCACCGTGCTGCTCGGTTACATGGCCGTCACCCGTCTGGAGCTGAAACCGAGCTTCGAAAAAATGATCCCGCAGAGTCAGCCGTACATTCAGAATTACCTGGAAAACCGCCAGGCGCTGCGTGGTCTTGGCAACTCGGTGCGGGTAGTGGTGGAGAACACCCGGGGCGATATTTTCGATCCTGCCTATCTGGACGTGCTCAAACAGGTCAACGATCAGCTGTTCCTCACGGCAGGCGTCGACCGCGCCTGGATGAAGTCGTTGTGGAGCCCGGCGGTACGCTGGACGGAGGTCACCGAAGAAGGCTTTCAAGGCGGCCCGGTGATGCCCGACGCCTATCAGGGCACCCCCGAGCAAATCGAGCAGTTGCGCCAGAACATCTCCCGCGCCGGCATCATCGGCAGTCTGGTGGCGAGTGATTTGAAGTCGAGCATGCTCGTGGTGCCGTTGCTGGACAAGGCTGGCGCCGGCGCTCAGCCAATCAACTACCGTGACTTCTCGCAGATGCTGGAAGAGCAATTGCGCGACAAGATCGAGTTCGCCGGTGACAGCGCTGCGCGTAAGGCCGGCAAAGAGGGCGATGGCCCTTACAAAGTGCGCGTAATCGGCTTTGCCAAGCTGATGGGCGACCTGATCGATGGCCTGATTCAGGTGATGATGTTCTTCGCGCTGGCGGTGATCACATCGCTGCTCATCATTTATCTCTACACCCGGTGTGTGCGCAGTACTTTGCTGGTGGTGGGTTGCTCGTTGGTCGCAGTGGTCTGGCAACTGGGCCTTGTCGCGTGGCTGGGTTATGCCATCGATCCATACTCGGTGCTGGTGCCGTTTCTGATCTTTGCCATCGGCGTATCCCACGCCGCGCAAAAAATGAACGGCATCATGCAGGACATCGCCCGGGGCACGCACAAACTGGTCGCCGCGCGCTATACCTTTCGCCGCTTGTTCATCGCCGGTGTCACTGCGTTGTTGGCGGATGCTGTCGGGTTTGCCGTGCTGATGCTGATCGACATTCCGGTGATCAAGGATCTGGCGATCACCGCCAGTATCGGTGTCGCGGTGCTGATCTTTACCTCGTTGCTGCTGATGCCGGTGGCGCTGTCTTATGTCGGCGTGGGCGCGAAAGCCGCCGAGCGTGCGCTGAAAATCGATACCCGCGCTGACCGCCACAAAGGTTTCGGCAGGTTATGGGACTGTCTCGACCGCTTCACCAGCGTCAACTGGGCGACGGGCGCGGTGCTGGTGGCGGTGTTGATGGGGATCGGCGGATTCGCGATCAGCCTGCATCTGAAAGTCGGTGACCTGGAAAGCGGTGCGCCTGAACTGCGTGCCGACTCCCGCTACAACCGCGATAACGCCTGGATCACTGCGCATTACGCACTGTCCAGCGACCTGTTCGCGGTGATGATCAAGACCCCGCCCGAGGGCTGCCTGAGTTACAAAACACTGATCCTCGCCGATCGGCTGGCGTGGGAACTGCAGCAGTCTTCAGGGGTACAGGCCACTGTTTCGCTGGTCAACGCGGTTCGGCAGATCACCGCCGGTACCTATGAGGGCAACCCGAAACTCAGCAGCATCCAGCGCAATCAAGATGTCCTCAACTATGCCGCGCAGCAGGCTTCGGTCAACTCGCCAGAACTGTTCAACACCGATTGCTCGGTGATGCCGGTGATTGCTTTTCTCAAGGATCACAAGGCCGAGACCCTCGACGAGGTGGTCGCGATTGCCGACCGCTTTGCCCGTGAAAACAGCAGCGACGAGCGCCAGTTTTTGCTAGCGGCGGGCAGTGCCGGCATCGAGGCGGCGACCAATATCGTCGTGCGCGAGGCCAATCGCACCATGCTGCTGTACGTGTACGCCGCCGTCACATTGTTCTGTCTGGTGACCTTCCGCAGTTGGCGCGCGACGCTGGTGGCGTTGTTGCCGCTGGTGCTGACGTCGATTTTGTGTGAAGCGTTGATGGTGGTCATGGGCATTGGCGTGAAAGTCGCGACGTTGCCAGTGATCGCTTTGGGCGTAGGCATTGGCGTCGATTACGCGCTGTACCTGCTCAGCGTGCAGTTGCACTATCAGCGTCAAGGCCTGCCGTTATCCGCAGCGTATCGCAACGCCGTGGCGTTCACCGGGCGCGTGGTTGGGCTGGTCGGGATCACCTTGGCGGCGGGCGTGGTGTGCTGGGTCTGGTCGCCGATCAAGTTTCAGGCGGACATGGGGATTTTGCTGACGTTCATGTTTCTGTGGAACATGCTCGGAGCACTGGTGTTGATTCCAGCGTTGTCGCATTTTCTGTTGCGCGGGGTGTCGGTCAAGCAATGGGTTCAGCCGCCAACCGCTGAACCCATTGAGTGCCTTAAAACTCAGGCGTGTACTTCACGCTGAACATCACATTGCGCGGGTCGCCGAAGTTGTTGTTGCCGTTGAGCTGGTTATACGCGGAGGTGTAATAGCGTTTGTCGAACAGGTTGTTGGCGTTCACTGCCAAGCCGATTTCCTTGCTCAACTGGTAGCCGAGGCGAGCGCTCCACACGGTGAAACCCGCCACGTCGTAAGTGTGCTCGTAACCCAGCGTATGGCTTTGCGTGGTGAAACCGAGGCCGGTGCTGACGCGTTCCCAGTCGCCGCTGAACTGGTAATCGCCCCACACGCGCAGCATGTGTTTCGGTGTCCAGGTGCTGAAGACTTTGCCTTCGTTGTCCGGGTCATCGAGGTACTTGGTGGTGTTGTAGGTGTAGCCGGCGAACAGTTGCAGGTTGGTCAGCACTTCGCCGCTGATCTCGGCTTCGATGCCTTGGCTGCGGACTTTGCCGGCGGCGTTGGAGCAATACCAACCGTCGCAGATCATGCCCGACGCGAGGTCGTTGACCGCGCGGTTTTCCTGGTCGTAGCGGAATACCGCCAGCGAGGTGTTGACCCGGCCGTCCATCAATTCGCCTTTGAGGCCGACTTCGTAGTTGCTGCCGACCACTGGTTTCAGCGTTGAACCGCTGGCGTCGCGATTGGTTTGCGGTTCGAACACGTCGGTATAGCTGGCGTAGACCGCCCATTCGCGGCTGAGGTCATAGACGATGCCGGCGTACGGGGTGACTTCGCCGGTTTCGTTCGCGGTGCTTTCCGGCTGCTCGACCGCCGCACCGAAGGCTCTCTGTGTCGCGTACTTGTAACTGTAGTCGTACCAACTGACGCGCGAACCGAGCACCAGGGTCAGCGAGTCGATCGGTTTGACCCGCCAACTGCCATACAAACCCTTCTGGCGAATGTCGTACTTACTCGGCGTGGCTTGGCCGCCCGGCGTGTTGAGAATGCCTTCATAGCTGATTTCCGGACGATCGTGGTCGATGTCAAAAATCGTGTCAGTGGCGCTGCTGTTAAAGGTGCGAGCGATTTTGTCGTCGCTGGTGTATTTCGCGTAGTTGCCGCCGAGCATTACTTCGTGGGCCATGGACAGCGCGTCGAACTTGCCAGTGACGTTCATGTCCAGACCGAGTTTGGTCGCGTCGAAATCGGTGACGAAGTCGGCGTACTGAATGCCACTGCCATCGGGGTTGATACCTTCGTCGGTGGTTTGCAGGCGCTGGCTTTTACCCTTGTTGGTTTCGTCCATGCGCACCGCGCCGACCTTGAACGCCCAATCGTCGTTGAAGCGGTGCTCGAGATCGGCGTACAGCGTGGTGACGTCGATGTCCAGATGGTTCCAACGCGCGCCGCCGTAGGTCGAGCGCGGCACATTCAGCGGCTTGCCGTCGGAGTAGCGGGGCAGGCCACGGATCATCGGGCGTGACTCGCCATCGGAGTTGCTGATCGCCAGACCGAGTGTGGTGTCGTCACGCAGATCAAAGTCCAGCGCGCCGTACAGCGAGTGGGTTTTGCTCCATTCGTAATCGACGAACGATTGGCTCTGGTCTTCGTCGGCAACGAAGCGACCGCGCACGTTGCCCGTCGAATTCAACGGGCCGCCGGCGTCCAGTTGCAGGCCGTAGTGATCCCACGAACCGGCCTTGCCGGTGATGGTCACGGTCGGCGTGTTTTGCCCGCGCTTGCGCACCAGATTGATCGCGCCGCCGGGGCTGCCGGTGCCTTGCAGCAGGCCGGAAGCACCACGGAGGATTTCCACGCGGTCGAAGAAAATCAGATCCTGCGTCGCCCAGTTGCCTAAGGCGTAAGTGTTGCGTGGGATCGGCACGCCGTCGTACTGCCAGTCATCGATCTGAAAACCGCGCGAGGTAATGATCATGCCTTTACCCACGCCCTGAACGCCGACCAGACCGGTGGTTTTGTTGACCGCGTCTTTCAGATCAACCAGATCCTGATCATCCAGCTGCTTGCGCGTCATCACGGTGATCGACTGCGGAATTTCCTTGAGCGTGTGCGTGCCTTTGCCGATGGTTACGGCGCGTGCAGCGTAAGAACCGGAGCCTTCAGTCGTGGTGCTGTCGAGGCTGCGTTCAACGATGTTGGTGGCGTCCAGTTGCAGCGAAGCGCTGTTGTCGCTGGCCGGCTCGACACTGAAGTTGCCTTGCCCCGTCACGCGCAACTGCAAACCGCTGCCCGCGAGTGCCTTTTGCAGCGCCTGCTCGGCTGGCATCTGCCCGATTACCGCCGGCGCGCGCTTGCCCTGCACCAGCGCGGGTTCCAGCGAAATGATCTGCCCGCTCTGGCCGGCAATCGCGTTTAGCGTACTGGCGAGCGGGCCGGCCGGCAGGTTGAACGATAAGTCTTGCGCCAGCGCTGAGGTGCTCAGTGTCACCAAGGCAACGGCTGCAGAAAGGTTACGGGGCCATGTGTTGAACACAACAATCTCCTGTTTTTGTTAAAGCGTCAGGAGATAGGTCGGATGAGAAATGAAAACCGGACACAAACAAGAATGATTTCCATAAAATATTTTTTCGCATTCATCGTTTGCTGATCATGGTCAGCCACGGGCTGTAGCGATCAATGCGAATCGGCAGGGTTTCGGCCAAGGCGTCCAGGGTTCGATCGGGGGCGTCGAGCGGGAACACGCCTTGCACGCGCAAGCCACGCACCTCGGGGGCGACGCGCAGGAATCCGCGATGATAAGGGCGCAGTGCGTCGATCACTTGTTCGAGGGATTCATCGAGCACGTTCAAGCGGCCGTTCAACCATTCGGCGCGACCGCGTTCATCGTCGCTGGCCAAGGTGATGTTGCGCGTGGAGAGCAGCGCTGCCTGACCTTCCTTGACCACTCGCGTGGTGCCATCGAACAACCGCGCTTCGACCGAATGCTGCAACACCACCAGGCGGCTGGCGTCCGCTTCCTGAGCGACGAGGAAGCGAGTCCCCAACGCGCGCATTTCGCCCTCGGCGGTGCGTACGATCAGCGGGCGATTCGCATCCGGCGCGACATCGATCACCAGCTCGCCCCGGCGCAGGATGACCAGGCGCTGGCGGTCATTGAAACGCAGGTCCACCGCGCTCTCGGCATTCAGGCTCAAGCGGCTGCCATCGGCCAGATTGAAGATCTGCCGATGACCGCGAGCGGTGTGCAAATCGGCCAGCAGCGACTCGCCGAGCTGAGTTTTGCTGCCCAGCAACAGACCGCCGCCGAGCAGGCCGAGACCGGCGATTACGCGCAAGGCGTCGCGCCGCGAAGCCTGTGGCTTCAACAAGACCTGACGAGCTTCGCCGGCCTGACCGGGTAAACGTTGATCCAGTGTGCGAAACGGTTTGAACGTATCGCCGAGGCGTTCCTGCAATGTGTCCCAGGCCTGACGGTGCGCGCGATCCATCAACAACCAGGCGTTGAAACGCTCCTGCAGTCTGGCGTCGGGCGTGCCGGCGCGCAGCTTGACCATCCAGTCGATGGCCTGCTCAGTGACCGGGTCGATGCGCCGCTTGCTCATGGCGCCACCTCGCACAGATAGCACTGCAGCAAAGCCTGTTTCATGTAGCGACTGACCGTGCGCTCCGACAACCCGAGTTTCTGCGCAATCGCCACATAGCTGAGGCCATCGAGTTGGCTATAGAGGAACGTGGTTTTGACGATCAGCGGCAAGCCATCAATGGCGCGGTCAATCGCGACCAGCGCTTCGATCAGTTGCAATTGTTCTTCAGGGGAGGGCGCCAGTGCTTCGGGCAGCGTCGACAAACGCTCAAGGTAGGCCAACTCCAGCTTGCGCCGGCGATGACGATCAAACACCAGACGACGGGCAATGGTCGACAGGTAAGCGCGCGGCTGTTCAATGCTGTCCGGATCGACGCGCGCCACCAGCAATTGGCAAAACGTATCGGCAACGGTGTCCTCGGCGTCCGCGTGGTTGCGCACCTGGCGATTGATATGTTGCAGCAGCCAACGGTGATGATCGCTGAAGAAAAATCCCAGCTTGCTGGACGGAGGAGAGTGCACTGGTGGGCTTTTCCAGATGTTAGTGAGAATCTCTCTCAATATTACCTGTGTGGCCAGAGACTGCGCAATGTTCCTGAAGGGCCACACACCCAACTGTGGCGAGGGAGCTTGCTCACTATATGGTCGGCTTGACCATCTGATTGTCTTGATTGGTGTACTTAGCGCTTTCGAACCTGTCGGCACTGGCGGAAAGATTTGATGTGTTTGTTGCGACGGATGCATCTGGCGTTCAGAACCATCTTGCAGCAGTTCGCTTGGAACTATATGACTCAAGGCGGCGCGGATGATGAACTGGTTCTCGGTGACGCTTCAAACGCGAGATGTTCAGATTCTTTGACTTCGAGAGGGTCTTTCAACTTAAGCGAGTTTTGCAGATAGCCTTCAGTGTCGAAATCGCCGAAGGGGTCGAAAGTCATGCGCTGAGCTGCTTATTGCTGCGCCTTTTTTCCTGAAGGTACCGGCCCTGAAGGGCCATGATTTCAGACTTGCTCAGCACGCCTTTCCTTTTCAGATTGACGAGCAATTGTTCAACGCCATCGAGTTCGACGGCATCACCTGCCAGACGCGTAATCGTCACTGCCATGCGGCTCAGGCTATCGCGATCGCCGGTAACCTTATGCGCTTTGGCGAGCTTACGAACTTCAGTGGCGACACTGTCGGTCATTTTCAACGTCCTCAATTTTTCTCCCTCAAATCATAGCATGGCGTCTGATCTGCAAATTTGCCAGACAGCGCCTGACCCGTCAGCAAGCAGATTGATACGGCGAATGTACAAATGCTTATTGTCCCATTTGAGTTGACGGTGAAACGCTTTTCAGCCGATTTATCCTTTTTCAATGCGTCAGTAATCTGTACCCAACTTGAACGCAACAACAAATCCAACATTGAAAAAGGACTCACACCATGACCACTCCAACCTACAACCGCTTGAACAAAGACGACGCTATCGTGCTGCTGGTTGATCACCAGACCGGTTTGATTTCGCTGGTGCAGGACTTCTCGCCGAACGAGTTCAAGAACAACGTGCTGGCACTCGCTGACCTGGCGAAGTTCTTCAACCTGCCGACCATCCTCACCACCAGTTTCGAACAAGGCCCGAACGGCCCGCTGGTGCCGGAGCTGAAAGAGATGTTCCCGGATGCGCCGTACATTGCTCGCCCAGGTCAGATCAACGCATGGGACAACGAAGACTTTGTTAAGGCGATCAAGGCGACGGGTCGCAAGCAGATCATCATTGCCGGTGTAGTGACGGATGTGTGTGTGGCGTTCCCGACGCTGTCGGCGCTGGCGGAAGGGTTTGAGGTGTTTGTGGTGACGGATGCGTCCGGTACTTTTAATACCACCGTGCAGCAAGCGGCGTGGAGCCGCATGACGCAGGCCGGTGCGCAGTTGATGAACTGGTTCTCGGTGGCGTGTGAGCTGCATCGCGACTGGCGCAACGATATCGAAGGGTTGGGTAACTTGCTGTCGCAGCGGATTCCTAACTATCGCAACCTGATGAATGGCTACTCGGCGCTGACGGCTCAGAAAAAATAAACTGACCTGCTAAACCAAAGCCTGCCCTGAAAAGCAGGCTTTGTCGCACCGACGATTAACTTGTGGCGAGGGGATTTATCCCCGTTGGACTGCGCAGCAGGCCCCTGCTTTTTCAGTTAAGAAGCGGGGGCCGCTGCGCAGCCCAACGGGGATAAATCCCCTCGCCACAGTTACGGCATCATCCTATTCACCGGTGGTGGCCATCAGGCCACTGACGCGAGAAACCAGTGTTTCGATAGCAAACGGCTTGGTCAGCACCTGCATCCCCGGGCCGAGTTGGCCGTTGCCGATCACCGAATGTTCTGCATAACCGGTAATGAACAAGGTCTTCAACTGCGGGCGGATTTCCCGGCCGGCGTCGGCCATTTGCCGGCCGTTCATGCCGCCCGGCAAGCCGACGTCGGTAACCAGCAGGTCGATGCGTGCATTGGAGCGCAGTGCCGCGAGCCCTT
The DNA here is from genome assembly GCF_044750025.1 of Pseudomonas sp. NPDC088885. Lineage (NCBI taxonomy): Bacteria > Pseudomonadati > Pseudomonadota > Gammaproteobacteria > Pseudomonadales > Pseudomonadaceae > Pseudomonas > Pseudomonas sp. NPDC088885. Next base: position 78,766 of record NZ_JBIVJB010000003.1, read on the forward strand.
CAACGCTGTCGGCGGCGACGAGCACGTCATAGCCGAGGTCGCACAGCACATCCGCCAGCAGCAGGCGCACCGTGGGTTCGTCATCGACAATCAAAATGGTCTCGCCCACAGCGGTCACCGCAATCGATGTGCTTTGCGTGTCGTCGTGATTTTGCGGCGCCTGCCCGTGATAGCGGGGCAGGTAGATCGACATCGTGGTGCCTTGGCCCACTTGCGAATGGGCGCGCACCTGGCCACCCGATTGCTTGGTGAAACCGTAAATCATCGACAACCCCAGGCCCGTGCCCTGGCCCAAAGGCTTGGTGGTGAAAAACGGGTCAAAGGCTTTGGCGATGATTTCGGCGGACATCCCGGTGCCGGTGTCGGCCACACTCAGGCAAAGGTACTGCCCGGCGGGCATCTCCAACGCCTGAGCAGATTCGTCATCCAATGTTCGATTGGCTGTTTGCACGGTGATGCGTCCGCCATCGGGCATCGCATCACGGGCGTTGATGCATAAATTCAACAGTGCATTTTCCAGCTGACTCCCATCGACCAACGCTGGCCAGAGGTCGCTTGCGCCTTCGGTTTTCAGCAGGATGCTCGGGCCGACGGTGCGCTGGATCAATTCAGTCATGCCGACAATCAAGGTATTAACGTCGGTTGGCCGTGGATCGAGTGTTTGCCTTCTGGAGAACGCCAGCAAGCGATGGGTCAGAGCAGCCGCACGTTTGGTGGCGCCCTGCGCCGTGACCATGTACTTGTCGACGTCCTCCAGGCGACCTTGGGCGATGCGCCTTTCCATCAGCTCAAGCGCTGCCGAAATGCCGGCCAGCAGATTATTGAAATCATGCGCCAGCCCACCAGTAAGTTGCCCGACGGCTTCCATTTTTTGCGATTGGCGCAACTTCTCTTCGGCCTGCATGAGGTCAGCCGTGCGCGCCGTCACCCGTTGTTCCAAGGTGTCGTTGAGCGCACGCAGTGCCGAAATCGCGCGGTCTCGGTCAGCCTCGACATTGCGCCGGTCTTCGACATCAATGAGTACGCCGGGAAAGCGCAACGGGGAACCATCATCGTCACATTCGACGCGTCCGTTAGCTTCAATCCAAGTGTATTTGCCATCCGCACCGCACACGCGATATTGGTGGGAATAGGGGCCGCCACGGGCGATGACTTCGTTGATCGCGCGGGTGAGTCCGTCCCTGTCATCGGGGTGCACGGTTTGCACCACTTGTTCCAGGCTCAGGCCGTCGCGCCCCAGCGCCGGATCAAGGTTGAACACCCGGGCAAAGGCTTCATCGACGGTGAAACGGTCGGTCGGCAGATGCCAGTGCCAAGTGCCGATAATCGCACCGGCGGCGAGGGCGAGTTGCACACGCTCGACGTTCTCGCGGGCAACGGCCTCGCTGACCCGCAGACGCTCCTCGGCGTCGCGACGCGCGGTCACGTCGCTGAAAAAAATCGCAATCTGTCGATCGGCAGGATCGCCAACGCGCACGGCGCGCACATCAAACCAGCGCTCAAACGTATTCGCGTAATTCTCGAAATTCGCCGGCTCGCCGGTTTTGGCCACGTGCCCGTAAGTCTCGAACCAGAAACTCTCCAGATTGGGCGCAAACTCGGTGACCCATTTACCCCGCAAGTTGACCCCGGCCTGACGCTCGAACGCCGGGTTGGCCTCAACAAAGCAGTAATCCACCGGGCGGTCGTCAGCGTCGAATTTGACTTTGACGATGGCGAACGCCGCTTCGATGGTTTCCAGAATCGTGCGGAAGCGCTCTTCGCTGAGGCGCAAGGCGTTTTCGGCATGGCGTGAGCGCGTCAGGTCGAGCATGGCGCCGATCATGCGTACGGCGCGACCTTCGGCATCGCGCATCAGATACCCGCGATCCAGCACTTCAGCGTAGGAACCGTCTTCACAGCGGAAGCGATACTCGGCGCTCCAGCCAGTCGCCGTGCCATCAATGACGGCACGGATCGAGGCTTCGACGCGCGGCCGATCCTGCGGATGAATCCGCGCAAAACACCAGTCACTGGTGGTCTCGGTGGCGGTTGCCGTGTAGCCGTAAGCCTGTTGCAGGGCTTCGTTCCAGGTGATCCGGTCAGCGGTCAGATCCCAATCCCAGATCGCATCGCTGGTCGCCTTGACGGCCAATCGATAGCGCTCCTTTGTTTCGGCAACAGCACGGCTCGCCAAATGCAATTGATCAGCCAGTTCCTGCGCGCTGTCCTGCTTGGCGGCTCCGACGTTGCCCAACGCCAGACGCAGCCGCGTGACCTCGGCCTCAAGCTCCTCGCGAGTAAGATGTTCCAGGATGTCACCCTTCGTGCGTTATTGGTTTTGGGGTCTGACTGCCATTGCTCGCGCAGGCGCATCACTCATTGACACGATTGACCTGCCGCACAGAGGTTAAGTTGCACCGGGAAAGAAGGGCAATCCCCGGTGCGTTGTTCGATGCTGGCCGCCGTCAGCCGTGCACGGGGTAATCGGTATACCCTTCGCCATTGCCGCCATACACGGTGGCCGGGTTCAGCGCATTGAGGGGCCAGTCATTGGCGATACGCGCGGGCAGATCCGGATTTGCCATGAACGGGCGTCCGAAGGCGACAAAATCAGCCAGACCGGATTCGAGCAAGCGGGCCCCGGACTGAGCGTTATAGCGTCCGGCATAAATGATCGCGCCGCTGAAAGTCTCGCGTACGGCTTGACGAAATGACAACGGCATTGCCGGGGCATCGTCCCAATCGGCTTCGGCGATGGACAGGTAGGCGATGCCGACGTCCTGCAAAACTTTGATCGCTTCGATGTAAGTGGTGTGTGGATCTTCTTCGACCATGCCCAGGTAAGTTCGCGCTTCATCGGTGGTGGTGAACAACGGCGCGAAACGCACACCGACTTTTTCCTTGCCGATGCACTCGGCGACACCCGCCACCACTTCACGCAAAAAGCGCAGGCGATTGTGCAGCGAACCGCCGTACTGATCGTCGCGAAGATTGCTGTGCGCGGAGATGAACTGGTTGACCAGATAACCGTTGGCGCAGTGCAGTTCGATGCCGTCGAAACCGGCGTCCATCGCATTGCGCGCGGCTTGAATGTACAGCTGAACCAGTTCCTGAACCTCATCGGTGCTCAATGCACGCGGGGCCGACGGGGCGACCAGTTCACCCACGCCCGGCGCGGTTTCGACGAACACGCTGACTCGCTCGGTGGCGACTGCCGAGGCCGATACCGGCGCTGCGCCATTCGGTTGCAGCGCAGTGTGGGAGACGCGGCCGACATGCCACAGTTGCGTGAAAATCACACCGTCCACGGCGTGCACCGCTTCCGTGACTTTACGCCATCCAGCGATTTGCTCCGGGGTATGAATGCCGGGTGTCCAGGCGTAACCCTGACCGCGTGGTTCGATCTGCGTGCCTTCGGTCACCAGCAGACCGGCGCCGGCGCGTTGCTGGTAATACTCGGCCATCAACTCATTGGCAATATTGCCCGGTTGCGTGCTGCGCTGGCGGGTGAGGGGCGGCAGCACGATACGGTTTTTCAGGGTGTGCAGGCCGAGCGTCGCGGGTTGGAAATAAGGGCTGTTGTGCATGGAGGTACCTTGTTCGACTGGTCTTATTAGACCAGTCGACTATTTCTAGGATAAAAATAAAACCGCGTAGCACGGTGATGAGGTTGAGCGTTGAATCAGCCGAGCATTTTCAACAGTTTCTCGGCGACAGCGGCAGAGCTGGCAGGATTCTGGCCGGTGACCAACTGGCCGTCCGCAACCACATGCACCTGCCAGTCAGCGACTTTGGAGTAACGCCCGCCGAGACGCTGAAACTCGTCTTCGATCAGGAACGGCACCACGTCGGTCAGGCCGACGGCAGCTTCTTCCGAATTGGTGAAACCGGTCACCTGGCGATGCTGAATCAGCGGTTTGCCTGCCGCATCGACGACGTGACGCAACACGCCCGGCGCATGGCAGACAAAGCCGTGGGGCTTGTTGCTGCGGGCAAAGGCTTCGATCAACGCGATCGAGTGCGAGTCTTCGGCCAGATCCCACAGCGGGCCATGGCCGCCGGGATAAAACACAGCATCGAAATCCTCTGTGCTGACCTCGGCCAGACGTCCGGTGCTGGCCAGTGCCTGCTGCGCTGCCGGGTCGTTGCGAAAGCGATCGGTCTCGGCAGTCTGCGCGCCGGGCTCATCGCTTTTCGGATCGAGCGGTGGCTGGCCACCGGCCGGCGACACCAAAGTGATCTGCGCACCGGCATCCTTGAAGGCGTAGTAGGGCGCGGCAAACTCTTCGAGCCAGAAGCCGGTTTTACGGCCGGTGTTGCCGAGCTGATCGTGGGAAGTCAAAACCATCAGAATTTTCATAGAGCACCCTGGTTTGATCGGTGACGTCGTGGCGCAAAGGATTCGCGTCACGCTGATACCCGCAAATGCGGTTGACGGGGCGCAGCATAGTTTCCAACTAGACCAGTCGTCTAGTAATTTTTTCTCAACAGGTTTTTACTCGGCAGGTATGGCAAACTCGCCATCCTCTGAAATAAACGACTGGTCTATTGCCTGGTAATTTGCGCCCCATGAAACCGACCTACGACGACACCCGCCAACACTTGCTCGACACCGGCCACCGGATGATGGCCGAGAAGGGCTTCACCAGTGTCGGCCTCAACGAAATCCTGCAAACCGCTGGCGTGCCCAAGGGCTCGTTCTATCACTACTTCAAATCCAAAGAGCTTTACGGCCAGGCCTTGCTCGAGGATTACTTCGTCGGTTATCTGGCCGACATGGAGCGGCGCCTGACCCTGCCGGGGCTGACCGCCTATGAACGGCTGATGGATTACTGGCAGGGCTGGCAAGACCGCTGCACCCTCGAAGGCCATGGCGATGAGTGCCTGGTGGTAAAACTCAGCGCCGAAGTTGCCGACCTGTCCGAATCGATGCGCCTGACCCTGCGCGACGGCGCCGAGCAAGTGGTCTCGCGCATCACGCTGTGCATCGAGCAAGGCCAGGCCGAAAAGACCCTGCCGACCGGTGATGCCCGGCATCTGGCGGAAACCCTGTATCAGCTGTGGCTGGGCGCCAGTTTGCTGAACAAACTGCAGCGTACGGGGCAGTCGCTGAACACCTCGATGGCAATGACCAAAGCACTGTTGGCCAGCTAATTTGGCTTGATGGTGAGCACGTGCACCGTTCGTCCAGTACCCGGCACTTGCGCGGTGCCGTTGTCTCTCACCTTTAAGCGCGGATTTTCCGTGCGGCCAAGTGGAGAGCCAGTCATGGACATCGATGAAAATGCACCGGGCAACAAGTCGCAGCAAGACGTGACGCGAACCACGGACAATGAAACGGGACACGACCCGAAACGCGATCAACCAGAGGTTCCGTTGCCTGCCGATGACGAGTCACCGCTCGACGAGGACATGACGGATGTGGACGCCGCCAACTCGGTATCGAGTGAGCATCCGCCAGCGCAGTGAGGGCATTGCCATGAGCACGTCATTCAAGGTCGGCGACGCGGTGCGCTGGAACAGCGAGGCCGGCGAGATTCGCGGCACGGTGGTCAAGGTGCATACGCGGGATGTCGAATTCATGGGACGGCATCGACCGGCATCAAAGGACGAACCGCAATACGAAGTCAAAAGCGACAAGACCGGGCATCTGGCGATGCATCATGCGGCGGCATTGCACCCCGTTAAAGCTGAGTAAACACTAACCTGTGGCGAGGGGATTTATCCCCGTTGGGGCGCGAAGCGGCCCTCGCTTTTAAGCTTCAATAGGCATGGACTGCTTCGCAGCCCATCGGGGATAAATCCCCTCACCACAGGTTTTGTGATCATCAATGATGAAGTGGGTTAACCCGCCAACGTCGCGTTATCAATCACAAACCGATACTTCACATCACCCTTGAGCATCCGCTCATACGACGCATTGATCTGATCCGCGTGAATCAATTCGATATCCGAAACGATTCCGTGCTCGGCACAGAAATCGAGCATCTCCTGAGTTTCAGCAATACCGCCAATCATCGAACCCGCAATCGTGCGGCGCTTCATGATCAGATTGAACACGTTCGGCGCTGGATGCGACGTTGCCGGCGCACCAACCAGGGTCAAGGCACCGTCACGTTTGAGCAGCACCAGAAACGCATCGAGATCATGCGGCGCCGCGACAGTGTTGAGGATCAAATCGAAACTCTTCGCGTGCGCAGCCATTTCCTCAGGATTGCGCGACACCACCACTTCATCGGCACCCAGCGCCAACGCCGCTTCGCGCTTGGATTCCGAAGTGGTGAAGGCCACAACGTGCGCGCCCAAGGCATGCGCCAGTTTGATGCCCATGTGGCCCAAACCACCGATGCCAACCACGCCGACCTTCTTGCCCGGCCCGGCGTTCCAGTGGCGCAGCGGTGAATAAGTGGTGATGCCCGCACACAGCAGCGGCGCGACGGCGGCCAGTTGCGCTTCGGGATGTCGGATGCGCAACACGTAGCGTTCATGCACAACGATATTTTGCGCGTAACCGCCCATCGTCCAGCCCGGCGCGTCCGGGGTCGGGAAGTTGTAGGTGCCGATCATGCCGTCGCAGTAGTTTTCCAGCCCGGACTCACAGTCATCGCAGTGTTTGCAGCTGTCGACGATGCAACCGACGCCGACCAGATCGCCCACCTTGTAATCGCTGACATGCGCGCCCACCGCCGACACACGGCCGACAATTTCATGCCCCGGCACACAAGGGAATTGCGTGCCGGCCCATTCCGCACGCACCTGGTGCAGGTCTGAATGGCAGATGCCGCAGAAGGCGATATCGATCTGCACGTCATGGGCCGCCGGGGCGCGGCGGTTGATCTGCATTGGCTCAAGGGGTTTGTCGCCAGCGTGGGCGCCGTAGGCTTGTACAAGCATGGGAACATCCTCAATCGGTTTGTCGTGGTGACATTCTTCGCTTTTCGCTGGGCCGGGAAGTAGTGCATTCCTGTGCGATCCTTGCCTGATCCTGTGCGCCGTTGTGACTTTGCGGTGACAGACGCTCGCGGCGTTTGCGGGTAATCTGCCGGTTCGCTGCATAAAACAAAAAACTCAAGCAGGAGTCATTGATGCAACCAATCCGTCTCGGTCTGGTGGGCTACGGCAAGATTGCTCAGGATCAACACGTCCCGGCGATCAACGCCAACCGCGCATTCCAGTTGGTGTCCGTCGCCACCCAAGGCAAACCTTGCGCCGGCGTAGAGAATTTTCAGTCGCTGAGCGAGTTGCTCGAAAACGGCCCGCCGGTCGATGCAATTGCCTTCTGCACACCGCCGCAAGGTCGCTTCGCCCTGGTGCAGCAAGCGCTGGCGGCGGGCAAACATGTGCTGGTGGAAAAACCGCCGTGCGCAACGTTGGGCGAGGCCATGGCCTTGGTCGATCAGGCAAAAGAGCAGGGCGTCAGTGCGTTGTTCGCTTGGCATTCACGCTATGCACCGGGCATCGAAATCGCCCGTGACTGGCTTGCCACCTGCACTTTGCAAGGCGTGCAGATCGACTGGAAAGAAGACGTGCGCAAGTGGCACCCCGGCCAGACGTGGATATGGCAACCCGGCGGCCTCGGCGTATTCGACCCGGGCATCAATGCCTTGTCGATTGTCACTCACCTTTTGGCGCTGCCGCTGTTTGTCGAATCCGCAGAACTGCGCGTGCCGGAAAACTGCCAATCACCGATTGCCGCTTCGATCAAAATGTCGAATGCGCAGCAGCTCGATGTGCGGGCGGAGTTTGATTTTGATCATGGGCACGATGAGTTGTGGAGTATTGAAATTCGTTGCAAGGAAGGTGTGCTGCGACTGGATAACGGTGGGGCGCTGTTGAGTATTGATGGCGTGCGTCAGGCGGTATCGGAAGAGGGTGAGTACGCGGCGGTGTATCGGCATTTTCAGCAGTTGATTGCCGAGAAGGGCAGTGATCTGGATTTGCAGCCGTTGCGGTTGGTGGCGGACAGTTTCTTTGTCGGTAGCCGGGTATCGGTCGCCCCTTTCTACGACGCCTGAAGAAACCAAATTTTATAGCCTGACAAATTCCAAATGTGGGAGCGGGCTTGCTCGCGAATGCGGTGTGTCATTCAGCAATCAGAGTGGCTGAACGGACGCCTTCGCGAGCAAGCCCGCTCCCACAGATTTTTAGAAACGGTCAAGTCTGTAAGGTTCGCTTCTTGGCAACTCACTCAACGCCATCCCGACAACCATCTCCGCCGTCACCGCCGCCTGCGTCAGCCCCAAATGCTGATGACCAAAAGCAAGCAACACCTTGCCCCCGCACACCTGATCAATCACCGGCAGCGAATCCGGCAATGACGGCCGAAAGCCCATCCACGGTGTCGCCGCTTCAGCACTCAGATCCGTGCGAAACAAGCCCTGACTCAACCGATGCAACTGCCACGCGCGCTCCATGCTCGGTGGTTTCTCCAGCCCGGCGAACTCAACCGTACCCGCCAGCCGCAACCCTTCGGTCATCGGCGTCATGATGAACTTGCGTTCCAGCGAGGTGACCGGGAAGGGCAGTCGCCCCTGTTCCTGCGGCAACATCAGGTGATAACCGCGCTCGGTGTCCAGCGGTACTTTTTTGCCGGTCAGCGCAGCGGTCAGTTTCGCCGAGTGCGCGCCGCAGGCGATCAGCACGCGGCTTGCGGTCAAGCCACCATTACCGGTAATCAGCGAAACGCCGTTGTCCTGAACATGGCCGCCCTGCACCTGCTGTTGCAAAAAACTCACGCCGCAGGCTTTTGCCGCTTCAACCAATTCGCACACCACCCGGTACGGGTCAATGAAATGCCCGGTGCGCGGAAAGAACAAACCGCCCTGAATCTGCTCGCTGAGTTGCGGCGCCGTGTCCTGAATCGCCTTGGCCTGCCAATAATCGACAGGTACTTCCTGCTGTCGCAATCGAGCTTGCAACGCGCCGATGGCCTGACGTGATTCCGGGCGTTCGAACACCAGCAACGAGCCGTCGACTTTGAGCAAGTCCGGCCGCTGGATGTCGACGAGCAAGCGCTGCCACGCATCCAGACTGCTTTCATTGAGCGCGCGTAATCCGGTGACGGTTTTCTGAAACGGTTCCGCCCGCAGGTTCAACAGCAGCCGCGTGAACCACGGCAAGGCGCGGGGCAGGTATTTCCAGTCCAGCCGCAACGGCCCCATCGGGTCGAGCAGCATGGCCGGCAGGCGTTTGAGGATCGACGCATCGGCAATCGGGAACACCTGTTCGGTCGCCAGATGCCCGGCGTTGCCGAAAGAAGCGCCGTGGCCCGGTAGCTGTTGATCGATGACGACCACGCGCAAACCCTGACGCGCAAAGCGCAAGGCGCAGGCGACGCCGATGATGCCGGCGCCGACCACGGCGATGTCGTGGGAGACGTTATTCGTCATTGGTCAGTGCTTCCCTGTGCCCATCGAGCAGGCGACTCAGGTGCAACGGATTTGCGTGTTTCAGTGCTGTCGGCAACAAGCTGTCGGGGAAATCCTGATAACAGACCGGACGCAGAAAACGCAGGATCGCCGCCGTGCCCACCGACGTTGTGCGCGAGTCTGACGTCGCCGGAAATGGCCCTCCATGCACCATCGCATCGCAGACTTCGACGCCGGTCGGCCAGCCATTCACCAGCAAGCGTCCGGCCTTGCGCTCCAGTGTCGGCAGCAGCGCGCGGGCTTGCTCCTCGTCTTCATCATCCAGATGCAGCGTGGCGGTCAGTTGACCTTCCAGGTGCTCGGTGACCTGACGCATTTCTTCCACGCTGGCGCATTGCACGATCAGCGACGCAGCGCCGAACGCTTCGCCCTGCAGATTGTGATCAGCGAGGAAATCGGCGGCGTCGCTGACAAACACCTGCGCCTGACCCTGATTCGGGCCGCTGCCGATCTGGCCGATGGCGGCGACATTTGCCCGAGCGTTTTCGGCCAGCGCATTCACCGCCGATTCATAGGCGTTGAAGATGCCCGGCGTGAGCATCGTTTGCGCCGGACTGCTTTTAATCCGTTCGGCCGTAGCGGCGATAAAACTGTCCAGCGCTGCACTTTTCAGGGCAATCACCAATCCTGGATTGGTACAAAACTGCCCGGCGCCCAATGTCAGCGAAGCCACAAACCCTTCGGCCAAAGCCTGAGTGCGCTTCTGTAATGCCCCCGGAAACAGCAGCACCGGGTTGATCGAACTCATTTCCGCATACACCGGAATCGGCTCGGGCCGCGCCTGTGCCGCTTGAGTCAGCGCCAGACCACCGCTGCGCGAACCGGTAAAACCCACAGCTTTGATGCGTGGATCGCTGACCAGCGCAATGCCCACTTCACGCCCGGAACCGTACAACAGCGAAAACACGCCTTGCGGCAAACCACAGGTTTTCACCGCCCGTGCCACCGCGCGGCCAACCAGTTCACTGGTGCCGGGATGCGCACTGTGCGCCTTGACGATCACCGGGCAGCCGGCCGCCAGCGCCGATGCCGTATCGCCGCCCGCCACCGAAAACGCCAAGGGAAAATTACTCGCGCCGAACACCGCCACCGGCCCCAGCGCAATCTGCCGTTGACGCAGATCCGAACGAGGCATCGGTTGACGATCCGGCTGCGCGTTGTCGACGCGCACATCCAGCCATTCGCCCGCGCGCACGGTGCGCGCGAACATTCGCAATTGTTGGCAAGTGCGCCCGCGTTCACCCAGCAGGCGAGGGCGCGGCAGGCCGGTTTCAGCCATGGCGCGGTCGATCAATTCATCGCCAAGGGCTTCGATTGCCACGGCGATGCTTTCCAAAAAATCAGCGCGGACATTCAGGGTTGTCTCGCGATAAGCGTCGAACGCCGCCCAGGCCAGCGCGCAAGCCTGCTCGACATGTTCCGCTGAACCGCCGGCATACGCCGGTTCCAGCGCGGTATCCGTGGCCGGGTTGATGCCCCGAATGGCTTCGCGATTACCCGCGACAATGTGCTGCCCGATCAGCATGTGGCCCGTCAGCGTCATGGTGTTTTCCCGATAAAAAAGTGATGCCCGCCGTGAGCTAAAAAATTCACGGCAGGCGAAAGCAAGGATCAGGCGAAGTTCTGTTCCGCCGACCAGTTCTCGTACCAGTGACGGAACAGCGCGTACTGCTTCTCGGCATAACGCCGCTGCGAGTCGCTCAACGCATCGGTTTCGTTGAAGTGCAGGGTGTATTCCTTGTCGCCGTTGAGCACCATCAGATGCTTGTAATACAGCACCAGATCGCAGCCTTCATCGAACGACGACAGCACTGCCAGCGCCGATTCCAGCTCTCGCGCTTGACGCCGCGCCTGCGCATCTCCTTGGGCAGCCTTTTTGCTCAGCGCAACCAGTTGCAGCACTTCGCGGGGCAGGGCGTTGCCGATCCCGGTGATCGCGCCGGTGGCGTTGCAGTTGACGAAACCGTGCACCACTTGCGTGTCGACGCCGACCATCAGCGTCACGTTTTCATCTTTGGAGGTGATGTTTTCAGCGGCGTAGCGCAGGTCGGCGCCGCCGCCAAATTCCTTGAAGCCGATCAGGTTCGGGTACTCGCGGCGCAGTTCGAAGAACAGATCGGCACGGGTGGCGAAACCGTAGTAAGGGCTGTTGTAGATCACCGCCGGCAGGTTCGGCGCCGCTTGCAAAATGGCCGCGAAGTGGGCTTTTTGTGCAGTCGCTGAAGCGGCACGGGACAGCACGCGCGGAATCACCATCAAACCTTGTGCGCCGACTTTTGCCGCGTGCGCCGCATGGGCGACTGCTTCACGGGAATTCACCGCGCCAGTGCCGACAATCGTTGGAATGCCCGCTGCCACCAGACGCGCCACGCCTTCCTGACGTTCAGCCTCGGTGAGCAGCGGCCAGTCACCCATCGAACCGCAATACACCACCGCGCTCATGCCGATGTCGATCAGCTCGCGACCCTTGGCCACCAGCGCGTCGAAGTCCGGTTTGCGCTGGGCGGTGCACGGGGTCATCAGGGCCGGCATGCAACCGGTGAAGATGTTGTCGCTCATTGTTTTAACTCCTTGGCACATCATTCAAATTGAGGTGAAAAGTCTGCGCGGTGGCTCAGATGCCCCACGCGAACGGGTCGGTTTCGTCGATCAGCAAGGTGCTGTCGGCGGTCATGTAGGCGCGGCCGGTAATGAACGGGCGAATGCGCTCGCCCTCCCATTCGAAGCGGCCTTCGAACTGGCTGCCGGTGATGCTCGCCTGCACCCAGATCGCGCCGGGTTGCAGCTTGTCATCGGCGGCGAGGCAGGCGAGTTTGGCGCTGGTGCCGGTGCCGCACGGGGAGCGGTCGTAGGCTTTGCCGGGGCACATGACGAAGTTGCGGCTGTCGGCGTTGGCGTCATCGGCGAACAGTTCGATGTGGTCGATTACCGCACCGTCTTCGCCGTAAATACCTTGGTCTTCGAGGGCCTTGAGCATCGCCCAGGTGTAGGCGGTGAGGTGTTCGACGTTGTCCATCGTCAGCGTCTGGCCGTGTTCGGAAACGAGGAAGAACCAGTTGCCGCCATAGGCGATATCGCCGAAGACGCGGCCGAATCCCGGCACATCCACCGGCACCTGTTTGCGATGGCGGTAAGCGGGGACGTTGCCCAACGTGACCGAGCCGTCGTCATGCAGCGTGGCGCTGACCGGGCCGACCGGTGTGTCGATCTTGTGCACGCCGGGCTGGATTCTTCCCAGGTACTGCAACGAGTTGATCAGGCCGATGGTGCCGTGGCCGCACATGCCGAGGTAACCGGCGTTATTGAAAAAAATCACCCCGCACGTGGCGTCGGGCGACACCGGTTCGCAATACAACGCGCCGACCAGCACATCGTTGCCGCGCGGTTCCAGCAGGCAGGCACGGCGCCAGACGTCATGCTGATTGCGCAGGGCATCGCGCTTTTCCACCATGCTGTTGCCGGGCAGATCGGGGAAACCGCTCATCACCAGACGCGTGGGTTCACCGCCGGTGTGGGAATCAATGACGTGTACTTCTTTCATGAATAGATCCCGTTGGATGATTTCAGTAGGCGCCGGCAGGGCGCGCGGTCACGGTCGAGGCAGGGGCGGCGACTTCGCTTTCTTCATCGTCTTCTTCCAGACGCAGCAGATGCGCCGGTACGCCCGTCGCGGCGCCCCAGTAATAAATACCGGTGGCGCATACGGCGACGACAATGGTGTCGAACGGATGGGCGAGGATGCCGAGGCCACCAAAGGTGCCGAGTTTCGACAGGACGATGGTTACTGCGTAGAAGGCGATCAACCACGCCGAGGAGCGCACCTGGCTGGCCAGATTGAGGTGCGCGGTCGGCACGAAACGGCCGCACAGCAGGTACACAACGAACATCAGAATTTGCAGGCCAAGCAGCCACGACACGGTGTTCCAGCCCGACCAGTAAACGATCAGCGCGGCGATGATGAACGACACCGGCCCGAGCACGCCCATGCACTTGACCCGGAACGGACGCGGCATGTTTGGCGCATTGCGGCGCAGTGCAGCCACCGACACCGGCGCCACGGCGTAGCTCAGCACCAGCGCGGCGGAGACCACGTTGATCAGCGCTTCCCACGACGGGAACGGCAACGTCCAGAACACCGACAGGGCAAAGGTCAACCACAGCGCCGGACGCGGGATGCCGGATTTCTCGTCGATGTGGGTGAAGACTTTGAAGAAGGTGCCGGTCTGCGCCCAACCGTAGATCACGCGCGGCGTGGCGTTCATGTAGATGTTGCCGCAACCGCTTGGCGAGATCACCGCATCGGCGACCACCAGATACGCCAGCCAACCCACGCCTAGCGCCAGGGCGATGTCGCGGTACGGCAGGGAAAACTCTTTGCTGATCCCGGCCCAGCCACTGGCGAGCATTTCGGTGGGGATGCTGCCGAGAAAGGCCATTTGCAGCAGCACATAAATCAACGTCGACAGCAGCACCGAGAGGATCAGTGCGATGGGAATAGTGCGCTGCGGATTCTTCACTTCACTGGCCACCGAGATGATCGGCGTCAGCCCCAGATAGGCGAAAATCACGCCGCCCGCCGACACTGCCATTTCGATACCGGACAAGCCAAACGGCGCAAAACCTTGCACCTGGAAGTTGGCCGGTTTGAAGAAGGTGAAGAGCACGCCGATCACCAGCAGCGGCACGATGAACTTGAACACGCTGACCAGATTGTTGGCCTTGGCGAAGGTCTTCACGCTGCGGTAGTTGAGCAGGAAAAACACGCAGAGCAGACCGAACTGCACCATCCAGCCGAGGATCGTCGGGTTGCCGCTGCCCGTCTGGGTCAGCTCGGGAAACCACGCCGCTGCGTATTGGCGTGAGGCAACCACTTCGATCGCCACCAGACTGGAAAACGCGATCAGGGTGATGAAGCCCATCAGGTAGCCGAGCAGCGGCCCGTGGGAGTAAACCGGGTAACGCACCACGCCGCCGGCACGCGGTAAAGCCGCGCCCAGTTCGCAGTAAACGATGCCCAGCAACAACACGGCAAAACCGCCCAGCAACCAGGAGAAAATCCCCGCCGGCCCGGCAATCGCCGACACGTGACTGGCCGCGAACAACCAGCCAGAACCGAAGATCGCTCCGAGCCCGATAAATGTGAGGTCGATCAGTGAAAGCTGTTTTTTGAACTTGCCTTGGCCTGACATGGCATCGCCTTCTTGTGAGTTATTGGATAGGCAGTTGTGTCACTGGGACGGCCAGACTTTGAACTCATCGACGGCATGGCGATTGATGTTTTGCGGCGGGTTGGATGACGAAATCAGCATAATGGCGCAGATTAATCGCGGCCCTCGACAGGCCTGCATTGATCCTGCAATCTGCACGCGAACGCCGCAGGGCGGGCACTTGGCCGATCCGCGTTTGAAGAGGAATCCGTAATGCAGCAAGCGTTTTCGATCCTGTCCCAAGGCATCGGCGGCCATCGTCCGCAGACCCTGGAGGAGTTACTGGCCGGTGCGGCGCTGCTGTTGCCGATGCTCGACGTGATCCCCAATGCGGCGATTTTTATCAAGGACACGCAGGCGCGTTACGTGCTCGCCAACCGCACGTTGGTGCAGCGTTGTGGCTTGAAGGATTTGCGTCCGTTGCTCGGTAAAACCAGTGCGCAGGTATTCCCGGCGCAACTCGGCCCGGGCTATACCGAGCAGGATCGCAAAGTGCTGGAGGAGGGCTTTGTGCTGGAGGATCAGCTTGAGCTACACCTGTACGGCAGTCGCGAACCGGGCTGGTGCCTGACGCACAAGCAGCCGCTGTACAACCGTGACGGGGCGATTATCGGGCTGGCGGGGATTTCGGTGGATCTGCAATCGGCCAGTGAAACGCATCCAGCGTTTGAGCGATTGGCGGCTGTCGATGAGCACATTCGGGCGAATTTCAATCGTCGGGTGACCTTGGTGGAATTGACCCGGATTGCTGGTATTTCCGTTGCGCAACTGGAGCGTTACTGTAAGCGCGTGTTCCATTTGACGCCTCGGCAGATGATTCAGAAAGTGCGGCTGGAGCATGCGCATCGCTTGTTGCATAGCGATTTGCCGATCACTGACGTTGCGCTGCAATGCGGGTACACCGATCACAGTGCGTTCACTCGCCAATTCAAGGCCTCTACCGGTTTCACCCCTCGCCAGTATCGACAGGCCACTTCTCAGTGAACGACTGTAATCCCCTGTGGGAGCTAGCCTGCTGGCGATGGCGTCCTGTTAGGCGACTGTGTTTTTGTTGACTGGGTACATATCCATTGCTGCGGTAACGGCGGCTTAGGGTTCCGCCCTTACGGCGGGTCACCTTTTCCAGACGCCGAAAAGGTAACCCAAAAGGCTTTGCCCCAGCGTTCGGCCCGCTCGCTGGGGCTCGGGGTTCCTTCGTTACGGAATTCATCCGGGCGCATCGCCTCCGGTTTGCTGCGCTGCACCTCCTCTCGATGCATTTGGCTGCGCCAAACGGTCGCTGCGCTCCCACCCCCGGATAAATCCCTCCACTCAGCCTTCCGACGGGGCGGGTAGCGCAAGATCAAAAGCTGCAGCCGAGCTTGCGCTCATCCTGTGTAGGAGCTGCCGAAGGCTGCGATCTTTTGATGTTGTTTTTGCTTTTGTAGGAGCAGAGCTTGCTCGCGAAGGCGGTGTGTCTGCCACGATGGTTTTGAATGTGCCGACGCCTTCGCGAGCAAGCCCGCTCCCACAGGTTTCTGCGGTGCATCCAATATTCCGGTCGCACCCAAAACACTGTGGGAACTGGCTTGCCAGCGATGGCGGCCTGAGGGGCGCGCAGTTTTCTTTTGATGTACTCAGTTCCAAGTGTGGGAGCGGGCTTGCTCGCGAAAGCGGTCGTTCGTTTAACAATTCGGTACCTGACACACCGCCTTCGCGAGCAAGCCGGCTCCCACAGTTTGACTGCGTTGGCCAGAGGTAGCGGGCTAATCGGATTATTGTAGGAGCTGCCGAAGGCTGCGATCTCTTGATGTTGATCTTAAAAACAGATCAAAAGATCGCAGCCTTCGGCAGCTCCTACATGACCCTTGGGCATACCGGGTAGACTCAGTTCGTCAGGACTCATTGCAGCAGGTGAAACAGGATGATCGGATTACAGAGATGCCGGAGTCAGGGGTGGGCCTGGCTCGCGCTGATCGTCATCAGCCTGACGTTGATCTCAGGCTGCTCGAGCCGAAAGCACTATCCGCCATCAGGCGTCGGCGACAGTTGTTACGCCAAGGCATTACCAACGGTCGGCGAGGGCGGTCTCGCGTGGGGCTCCAGCCTGAACATGGCCCGACAGAAATCCTTGAACAATTGCATCCGCTACGCCGGACGTTCCGGTGGCACACCGAACACCTGTCAGGTGGTGTTGGCCAAGTGCAAGTAATCCCGGCCCACCTCTGCGCAGTGGGCCAGGCGGCAAATTACAGGCAGCTTTCCACAGTGTCCAAGTGCTTCCTGGATATCCAGCGATAGGTCGATGCGTAATATTTCGCCACCGAACCGGACGCATCAGGCTGAATATCAACGAAGTATGCCGAGCCCGTTGTGGCGACCGTAATCGCGCCTTTCTTGCCCGGTTCCTGAGTGGCCCCGGATCGGCCCTCGAACACCGAAAGGTTCTCCCAGCCATGCTGTACGCAGTCGGCAATCACCTTGACGGCTTTTTTCGAATGCAGCACCTGACGCGGTTCTTCCTGGCGCAGTTCGTTCATCGAGGGTGCCGCACAGCCTGCCAGTGACGCCAACGCCAGCACCCATATGGCTGCTTTCATGTTTTTCTCCCTGAGTTATTGAGGCTCGCCGGTTTCTGGTCTGGAGAATAGTCGACATACCGCTTCAGGAAAGTGACTGACGTTAATGCTCGCCGGGATGAGCTCAATCTGGGAGGTCTCCATCATTGATGACGTCAATAACAACCATCAACTCAATGAAGTTCTCATATTGATCGCGCGGCGTAAGATCGGCGCCATACCCAACCACTGCACCACGGAGCTCACACCATGAAACGCCATATCCTGCTCGGCATTGCTTTCTCGTTCTTCGCCCTGAACGCCTTTGCTGCGACTGAAACCGATCCGCTGTTCAGTGACGCGGTTGCCGCAACGGAAACCGACCGGTTGTTCAGTGACGCGGTCGCCGCGAACGAAACCGATCCTCTGTTCAGTGATGCCGTGGCCGCCGACGGTTCGGATCGACTGAAGGGCAATCTGGTTGCCGAGGGTGGCGCCGACCGTCTGCTCGAACGCCGTAACGCCTGAATGCGCAGTTTTACCGCAGGCCTTAATGAAAAAGCCCGGCTTGATCAGCCGGGTTTTTTTTCATCTGCCGTTTGGTCAGGCGATATTCAATGCCCTGAGCGTCACCAGTGAACCGGCGGCGAATGCGTGTGCCTGCTCCGTCAATTCGGCAATGTTTTCTTCGGCCGTGTTCAGTGGCTGGTTGTTTTTAACCAGGACAACATCTTGCTCGGCCAGCACCGCCCACGCCAGTTGTGCCCAATCCGCCGGGTGTTTTTTGCCCTGCTTGAGCGAGATCAGGAATAACTGATGAAAGCGACTGACCACGATGCCACCGCCCGTCACCGGGCTGGCCAGTACCTGGATTTTGTCGCTCAGCAACGAACGTTTGCACAATTGCAGATTGAGCGTGCTGCAACGCGCTTGCACCAGTCGCTCGGCGGCTTCGCTTTGGCACGGTGCGGCAGCGCTCATCCCGATCAGTACGCTGAGGGCCTGCAGCAGATCGTCAAAAGGCATTTCGGGCAACGCGCTTGAGAGCTGGCGCAGAGTCTTCGCGACATACGCATCGGCCGCCAGTGCTTCAAGCACCGGGCCGTACACTTCGGCTTGCAACGCCGCTTCGCCGGCCGGGCCCTTGACGCTGGCGGCGACGCTTTCCGCCGGCTGCAACAGAATAAAGCGCGTATTCAACAGCCCCTGGCGTTGTTCTGCCGCAGACAATCGGTTGGCGCCGCGCACGTACAGGTCTCGGCGGAAATTCTGATTGACGAAATAGTCCCGCGCTTGCTCGCGCATGATCGGGTGATCGATGCCTTCGAGGAAATCCATCCCTTCGGCGCTCAGGTTGAGCGGATCGACCGTGTCCAGTGGGACAGCGGTCGCGGCGTAGTCGAGTTTGGCCGGAGCGAAGGCGTCGACCACGTCGGTGAAATACATACAGTTCCACTCACGATTGAAGTATTCGTGGGCGACGTATTGGCGATTCTGACCTTTGATGCTCTGCAGTTGGGCATTGAGGCCAGGGGCTGTGCCGGCGTAGTTCGGGTTGGCTGCCAGCAACGCTTCGGAGAATTGCAGCGCGGCGTCTATGCGCTGATCAGGGCGAGCGGAGCTGCTCGTGGCAAAGCGGTCGTGCAGGCGGAACAGATTGCGCAGTGGCGCCGAAGGCGACCAGCCGGGAAGACAGTTGTAGCTGACGTACAACAGGCCACCGGGCTTGAGGTGACGACGGGCAAATTCGACGATCAGTTGCTGATTGTCACGGCTGACCCACGTCCAGATGCCATGCAGGCTGATGCTGTCGAATTGCGGCAAGTCATTACGCGCGAGCAGTTGTTCGAAACTGTCGTCATACAGCCGCGCGTCACTGTTCCAGCTGTTCGCCAGGGCTATGGCGTGGCCAGCCTGACCCGGATGGAAATCGGTGCCCACATAGGAACCGGGGTTGGCGGCAGCGTGGATATTGATCGACACGCCTTGACCAAAACCGAGTTCACAGTGATAGCCGTCAGTGGTCTCCAGGCCGGCAAAACCGCGCAGCAGCAAACAGTAACGCTGGAAGACCGGATTGATTTCGCGGCTATAGCTGTAGGTGTAGCCTTCGTCGGTGAAATATCCTTCGTTCCAGGCGTCGCTCATGCGGGTGTCCTTTAATTTCGACAGGGAAAGTTGCTTTTGCTTATTCGCGTTATCGGCACGCCGTTCAAAAACTGAACACAAAGTGTTCGATTAGCGGATACCCGACCTTTCGTCCAATTGCCGGTTTTTGCACGCAAGCGTACTGTGACCGGTGAGCCTGAAAACCGTGCACCCCATAACGACAAGATCGAGCACCGCCTAATGGACAGTCATCTGCTGAGTGATCGCAGCAGCGTGTTTCGTCACGCTGATCCCTATGCCGTCTCCGACTACGTCAATCAGCACGTTGGCCAGCACTTCATTGGCCTGTCCAAAACCGCCCATCCGCAAGCCAGCCTCAACCATCGCAAACTTGCCGATCTCGATCTGTGCCGCATCAGTTACGGCGGCAGTGTCCGTGTGACGTCGCTGGCGCTGGAAACCGTGTATCACCTGCAGGTGCTGCTGCAAGGCAATTGCCTGTGGCGCGGGCATAGACGTGAACATCATTTGGTGCCGGGCGAGTTGTTGTTGATCAATCCGGATGATCCGGTCGATCTGACTTACTCCGACGACTGCGAAAAATTCATCCTCAAAGTGCCGGTCAGCGTGCTCGAGTCGGTGTGCGACGAGCAGCGCTGGTTGCGACCTTCGAGCGGTATCCGCTTCCTGCGCAATCACTATCAGTTGAGCGAACTGGAGGGCTTCACCAATCTGCTCGCGATGATTTGCCAGGAAGCCGAGGCCAGCGATCCGTTGCTGCGGGTGCAAGAGCACTACGCACAGATCATCGGCAGCAAACTGATTTCGCTGATGAACACCAATGTCAGCCGTGAGAATCTCAGTTCACCGAGCGTCAGTTTCGAGCGCATCCTCGATTACATCGAGCGCAACCTGAAACTCGATCTGCCCGCCGAACACCTGGCCGCGCAGGCAAGCATGAGCCCGCGTTCGCTGTACACCTTGTTCGAACGCCAACTCGGCATCACGCCGATGCAATACATCCGTCAGCGCAAACTTGCGCGTATTCACGCCTGCCTCAACGACCCGAGCTGCCCGGTGCGCAACCTCACGGAGCTGGCGCTGGATTACGGCTTCCTGCACTTGGGCCGTTTCGCCGAAAACTATCGCCAACAGTTCGGCGAACTGCCGTCGCACACCCTCAAACGCCGCCACTGATCGCCCTTCGAAACAGTCCGAATCAACTGCCGCGCCGTCCTGCACAAAACGGATAGCGATCTGCAGGATTCGGCTATTGCCCCGCGCTGCGCCTCCCTAATCTGACCTGGCCTGAACAATAACAATGGAGGCCCTGGCCATGTCCCTGGGAATCGACTACCTCAATGCCATGCTTGAAGAAGACCAAGAGAAGGGCGCCTACCGCTGCAAGCGGGAGATGTTCACCGATCCGCGCCTGTTCGAACTGGAGATGGCGCACATCTTCGAAGGCAACTGGATTTACCTCGCCCACGAAAGCCAACTGCCCAACAACAACGATTTTCTGACCACCACCATGGGGCGCCAGCCGATCTTCATCGCGCGCAACAAGGACGGCGTGCTCAACGCTTTTCTCAACGCCTGCAGCCATCGCGGCGCCATGCTGTGCCGGCACAAGTCCGGCAACCGTTCCAGCTATACCTGCCCGTTCCACGGCTGGACGTTCAACAACAGCGGCAAACTGCTCAAGGTCAAAGACCCGAGTGAGGCCGGTTACCCGCAAAGCTTTAACTGCGAAGGCTCCCATGACCTGACCAAAGTCGCGCGTTTCGAGTCCTACCGCGGCTTTCTGTTTGGCAGCCTGAATGCCGATGTGAAATCTCTCACCGAGCACTTGGGCGAGTCAGCGAAGATCATCGACATGATCGTCGACCAGTCGCCGGAAGGTCTCGAAGTACTGCGCGGTTCCAGTTCCTATATCTACGAAGGCAACTGGAAACTCACCGCCGAAAACGGTGCCGACGGCTATCACGTCAGCTCCGTGCACTGGAATTACGCCGCGACGCAGAACCAGCGCCAGCAACGCGGAGCGGGTGAGGCGATCAAGACCATGAGCGCCGGCAGTTGGGCGAAGAAGGGCGGTGGTTTCTACTCTTTCGATCACGGCCATCTGCTGCTCTGGACGCGTTGGGCCAACCCTGAAGACCGCCCGGCCTACGAGCGTCGTGACGAACTGGCGCGTGATTTTGGTCAGGCTCGCGCCGACTGGATGATCGAAAACTCGCGCAACCTGTGCCTGTACCCGAACGTGTATCTGATGGATCAGTTCAGTTCGCAGATCCGCATCGCCCGGCCAATCTCGGTCGACAAGACTGAAATCACCATCTACTGCATCGCCCCCAAAGGCGAGAGCGCCGAAGCGCGCGCGAAACGTATTCGTCAGTACGAAGATTTTTTCAACGTCAGCGGCATGGCCACACCGGATGATCTGGAAGAGTTCCGTTCGTGCCAGACCGGCTACGGCGCTGGTCGAGGCTGGAACGACATGTCCCGAGGCGCGACCCATTGGGTTGAAGGCGCCGACGCTGCCGCCGAGGAAATCGACCTGAAACCGCTGCTCTCCGGTATGCGCACTGAAGACGAAGGCCTGTTCGTGCTGCAACACAAGTACTGGCAGGAAACCATGCTTAAAGCCGCTGCCGCCGAACCACAGCTGATTCCCGTGGAGGCTGTGTGATGAGCAACCTCTACGACAATGTGCGCGACTTTCTCTACCGCGAAGCGCGTTATCTCGATGACGGCCAGTGGGATCAATGGCTGGAGCTATACGCTGCCGACGCGACTTTCTGGATGCCGGCCTGGGACGATAACGACACGCTCACCGAAGACCCGCAAAGCGAAATCTCGCTGATCTGGTACGGCAACCGTGGCGGCCTCGAAGACCGCATCTTCCGGATCAAGACCGAGCGCTCCAGCGCGACGATTCCCGACACCCGCACCTCGCACAACCTGAGCAACATCGAGATCGTCGAGCACAGCGCCGACCAGTGCCAGGTGCGCTTCAACTGGCACACCCTGAGCTTTCGTTATCAGGTCACCGACAGCTACTTCGGCAGCAGTTTCTACACCCTTGATCTGCGTGGAGAGCAGCCGCTGATCAAGGCCAAGAAAGTCGTGCTGAAAAACGATTACGTCCGTCAGGTCATCGACATCTACCACATCTAGTCGACACGACGAGGTGCACCATGAATTTCCAGATCGCCCTTAATTTTGAAGACGGCGTCACTCGTTTCATCGAGGCCGGCAGCCATGAAACCGTCGCCGACGCGGCGTATCGCCAAGGCATCAACATCCCGCTGGACTGCCGCGACGGCGCCTGCGGCACCTGTAAGTGTTTCGCTGAAGCCGGGCGTTACGAGATGGGCGACAACTTCATCGAAGACGCCTTGAGCGCTGACGAACTCGCACAAGGTTATGTGCTGACCTGCCAGATGCGCGCCGCAAGCGATTGCGTGGTGCGAGTGCCGGTTGGCTCGCAGGTCTGCAAAACCGAACAGGCCAATTTTCAGGCGGCGATCAGCGCTGTCCGGCAGTTGTCCGAGAGCACCATCGCGCTGTCGATCAAGGGCGAAGCGCTGAGCAAACTGGCGTTCCTGCCGGGGCAATACGTCAACCTGCAAGTGCCGGGCAGTGCACACAGTCGTGCGTATTCCTTCAGCTCGTTGCAGAAGAATGGCGAGGTCAGTTTTCTGATTCGCAACGTGCCCGGCGGTTTGATGAGCAGCTTTCTCACCGGTCTGGCCAAGGCCGGTGACAGCATGAATCTGGCCGGACCACTGGGCAGTTTTTACCTGCGCGAAATCAAGCGGCCGCTGTTGTTGCTCGCCGGCGGCACCGGCCTGGCGCCGTTCACCGCGATGCTGGAAAAGATCGCCGAACAGGGCAGCGCGCATCCGGTGCATTTGATCTACGGCGTGACCAATGACTTTGATCTGGTTGAACTCGATCGCCTCGAAGCCTTTGCCGCACGCATCGCCAATTTCAGCTTCGGCGCCTGCGTCGCCAATCCGCAAAGTGCACACCCGCTCAAGGGCTACGTCACCCAGCACATCGAACCGCGCCACCTCAATGACGGCGATGTCGACGTCTACCTCTGCGGGCCACCGCCGATGGTGGAAGCGGTCAGCCAATACATCCGCGAGCAGGGCATCACCCCGACGAATTTCTACTACGAAAAATTCGCCGCAGCCTGATCCCATTTACCGAGCCGGACGCTCATCTGTGGGCCTGCCCTCAACTTGGATCCTGACTTTACCTGTGGCGAGGAGATTTATCCCCGTTGGACTGCGTAGCAGTCCCCGGCGATTGTTGCTGAAAAGAAGGGCCGCGGCAGCCCATCGGGGCGGTGCGACGTTTCGCTAAATCCCTCACCACAGTTTTCGATATTCGTTTGCATCGAGGTTGTCATGAACAACAGATTCTCCAACAAAGTCGCGCTGGTCACCGGCGCGGCGCAAGGCATCGGCCGCCGCGTCTGCGAGCGCCTGCTCAGCGAAGGCGCGCAAGTGGTCGCCGTCGACCGCTCCGAACTGGTTCACGAACTGCAAGGCGAGGGCGTTCTGGCACTGACCGCCGACCTCGAACAATACGCCGATTGCGCCCGGGTCATGGCCGAAGCGATCAACACTTTCGATCGACTCGACATCCTGATCAACAACGTTGGCGGCACCATTTGGGCCAAGCCGTTCGAGCACTACCAGGTCGAACAAATCGAGGCGGAAGTGCGCCGCTCGCTGTTCCCGACCTTGTGGTGCTGCCACGCCGCGCTGCCGTACATGCTCAAACAAGGCAGCGGCGCCATCGTCAACGTTTCCTCAATCGCCACCCGCAGCGTCAATCGCGTGCCGTATGGCGCGGCCAAGGGCGGCATCAACGCACTCACCGCGTGCCTGGCCTTCGAAAACGCCGAGCGTGGCATTCGCGTCAACGCCACCGCACCCGGCGGTACCGAAGCGCCACCTCGGCGCATCCCGCGCAACGACGCCGAACAGTCGGCGCAAGAACAAACCTGGTACCAGCAAATCGTCACGCAAACCCTCGACAGCAGCCTGATGAAACGCTACGGCAGCCTCGATGAACAGGTCGGCGCGATCCTCTTTCTCGCCTCCGACGACGCTTCGTACATCACCGGCGTGACCTTGCCGGTCGGTGGCGGCGACCTCGGCTGAGTACTTCTCAAGGAGCATTGATATGCCGCGAATCCTGATTGAAAACCTGACGACGATCATCGTCGACCTGCCGACCATTCGCCCGCACAAACTGGCGATGCACACCATGCAGAAGCAGACCCTGGTGATCTTGCGTTTGCGCTGCAGCGATGGCGTTGAAGGCATCGGTGAAGCCACCACCATCGGTGGCCTTGCGTACGGCTATGAAAGCCCGGAAAGCATCAAGGCCAACATCGACGCGCATCTCGCGCCAGCATTGATTGGCATGGACGCCAACAACATCAACGCGGCGATGCAGCGGCTCGACAAGATCGCCAAGGGCAACACCTTCGCCAAATCCGGCATCGAAAGCGCGCTGCTCGACGCGCAGGGCAAACGCCTCGGCCTGCCCGTCAGCGAACTGCTCGGCGGCCGTGTGCGCGACAGCCTCGAAGTCGCGTGGACGCTGGCCAGCGGCGACACCGCGCGCGACATTGCCGAGGCCGAGCAGATGCTTGAAGTACGGCGTCATCGCATCTTCAAATTGAAGATCGGCGCCAATCCGTTGGAGCAGGATCTCGAGCACGTCGTGGCGATCAAAAAAGCTTTGGGCGATCGCGCCAGTGTGCGGGTCGACGTCAACCAGTATTGGGATGAGTCCCAAGCCATTCGTGGCTGCCAGGTATTGGGCGACAACGGCATTGATCTGATTGAACAGCCGATCTCGCGGGTCAACCGCTCGGGGCAGATTCGCCTGAATCAGCGCAGCCCGGCACCGATCATGGCCGATGAATCAATTGAAAGTGTCGAGGACGCTTTCAGCCTCGCCGCTGACGGCGCGGCCAGTGTGTTCGCCCTGAAAATCGCCAAGAACGGTGGCCCGCGTGCCGTGCTCAGAACCGCGCAAATCGCCGAGGCCGCGGGCATCGCGCTCTACGGCGGCACCATGCTCGAAGGCTCCATCGGCACGCTGGCCTCGGCGCACGCCTTTCTCACGCTAAAGCAACTGACTTGGGACACCGAGCTGTTCGGGCCGTTGCTGCTGACCGAAGACATCGTCACCGAACGGCCCGAGTACCGCGATTTTCACCTGCACATCCCGCGCAGCCCGGGCCTTGGCCTGACGCTGGACGAGGAGCGACTGGCGCGTTTTCGCCGTTCCTGAACCGATCACAACCAGAGGAAAGCCACCATGCTGTTCCACGTAAAAATGACCGTGAAATTGCCTGTCGACATGGATCCGGCCATCGCCATCCGGCTCAAGGCTGACGAAAAAGAACTGGCGCAACGGCTGCAACGCGAAGGCCAGTGGCGTCATCTGTGGCGCATCGCCGGGCATTACGCCAATTACAGCGTGTTTGATTTGCCAAGCGTCGAAGCGCTGCACGACACGCTGATGCAATTGCCGTTGTTCCCCTACATGGACATCGAGATCGACGGGCTCTGCCGACATCCGTCGTCGATCCACGCCGACGACCGCTGAGCCCTGAATACCGCCCGCCCTTGTGGGAGCGAGCCTGCTCGCGAAGACGGTGGATCAGCCACCACAGATGTTGAATGACATAGCGCCTTCGCGAGCAGGCTCGCTCCCACAGGTGCTGCGCGGCTGGACACAACTGCTGCATGAACCACACAACAACAAGATGAGGTAACCCACCATGACCGTGAAAATTGCCCACACGCCTGAGCTGCAAACCTTCTTCAAAGAAGCCGCCGGCTTCACCAACGACGACGGCAGTTCGCGTTTGAAAACCATCGTTTTGCGCGTACTGCAGGACACCGCGAAAATCATCGAAGACCTCGAAATCAGCGAAGACGAATTCTGGAAAGCCGTCGACTATCTGAATCGTTTGGGCGGTCGTTCGGAAGCGGGGTTGTTGGTCGCCGGTCTTGGCATCGAACACTTTCTCGATCTGCTCCAAGACGCCAAAGACGCGCAAATCGGCTTGACCGGCGGCACGCCGCGCACCATTGAAGGGCCGCTCTACGTCGCGGGTGCGCCGCTGTGTGAAGGCGAGTGCCGCATGGACGATGGCAGCGAGGACGGCGTTGCCACGGTGATGTTTCTCCAAGGCCAGGTGCTTGACCTCCACGGCCAGCCGCTGGCCGGCGCCACAGTCGACGTCTGGCACGCCAATACCAAAGGCACCTACTCGTTTTTTGATCCGAGCCAGTCCGAGTACAACCTGCGCCGCCGGATCATCACCGACGCCGAAGGCTGTTACCGCGCACGCAGCATCGTTCCCTCCGGATATGGCTGCGACCCGCAGGGCCCGACGCAGGAATGTCTGAACTTGCTCGGTCGTCACGGTCAGCGTCCGGCGCATGTGCACTTTTTTATCGGCGCACCGGGGCATCGACACCTGACCACGCAGATCAATCTGTCGGGCGATCAATATTTGTGGGATGACTTTGCTTACGCGACCCGCGAAGGGTTGATCGGCGAGGTGGTGTTCCATGAGCACGAAACGTTGGGACGCCACGCCAAACTCAAGTTCGACTTCCAGCTGCAACCCGCGCCAGACGCCAGCGCCGAACAACGCAGCCAGCGCCCGCGCGCGTTGCAAACGGATTGATACCGCGTCGTTTGTGGCCCTCACCCTAACCCTCTCCCGGAGGGAGAGGGGACTGAATGGGGGATGCTTGCGAGATACGCCGACCTGAACGGTTTCTGCCGAATCCATGATCGCCACGATCTTTCAGGTCGATGTATCACGCCAGGCAACGCGGTCGGCCCCTCTACCTTTGGGCGAGAGAGGGCTGAATGGGGGATGCTCGCGAGATACGCCAACCTGAACGTTTTCTGCCGAATCCATAATCGCCACGATCTTTCAGGTCGATGTATCACGCCAGACACCACGGTCGGCCCCCTCTACCTCTGGGAGAGGGTTGGGGTGAGGGGAAAACAGACCTAAGGTAATGCAAAAAAGATATTGGCCCGACGTTTTTAAGATCGTTTAGTTTTGTCCTCAACGACGAATAAACGCATCAAACCGATAGACCCCCGATTGCCATGACGGCACACGCTGAATCGATCAAAGGTTCTTCAGGTTTGGTTCACCCAGGAGTGAATCATGCCGCATACCTTGGATATCACCACACTGCCAACCCTCGACCTGTCCCTGTTCGAAGGCACCGCACAACAGCGTTACCAATTTCTTGAAAGCCTGCGCCACGCCGCCCGTGACGTCGGTTTCTTCTACCTCACCGGCCACGGCATCGACAGCACGCTGCTCGAGCAAGTGCAGGCCCACGCCCGGCAGTTCTTCGCCTTGCCCGACAGCGAAAAAATTGCTGTCGGCATGATCAATTCGCCGCATTTTCGCGGCTACAACCGTGCGGCTTCCGAGATCACTCGCGGGCAACCCGATCAGCGCGAACAGTTTGATCTCGGCGCCGAGCGTGAGGCTCTGCCGTTAAACGAAGACAGTCCATTGTGGGCGCGGCTGCAAGGCCCCAACCAATGGCCAGCGGCACTCCCCGAACTGAAACCGTTGCTGCTCGAATGGCAACAGGCGATGACGCGCATGTCGTTGCGCTTGCTGCGTGCCTTCGCTCAGGCGCTGTCACTGCGCGCCGATGCCTTCGATCAGCTCTACGGTGACAAACCCAACGAACACATCAAGCTGATGCGCTATCCCGGGCAGTTGAGCGAGGCGAGCCATCAAGGCGTCGGCGCGCACAAGGATTCCGGGTTCCTGAGTTTTCTGCTGCAAGACCAACAGGCCGGGCTGCAAGTCGAGGTCGAAGAAGGCCGCTGGATCGACGCATTACCCCGCGAAAACACTTTGGTGGTGAACATCGGCGAGCTACTCGAACTGGCCACCAACGGTTATCTGCGCGCCACGGTGCACCGCGTGGTATCGCCACCGGCGGGCAGCGAACGCCTGTCGATCGCCTTCTTCCTCGGCGCGCAACTCGATGCGGTGGTGCCGCTGTACCCGTTGCCCACCGTGCTGTTGCGCGAGGCGCGCGGGCCGGCGAGTGATCCGCTCAATCCGCTGTTTCGCGATGTCGGCTGGAACTACCTCAAGGGTCGTTTGCGCTCACATCCGGACGTTGCGCAGCGCTTCTACGGCGACGCGTTGCTGCCGCCAGTACCTGTTCGTAAAACCGCCTGATTCATCATTCGCTCAAGGACTCCGCACATGATTAAAAAAGCAGGTTTGACCCTGGCCGTCCTCGGCGCACTGGTGAGCTCTTTCGGCGCGCAGGCCCTGGAACCGTTACGCGTTGCCGCCGACCCGGTGCCCCACGCGCAGATCCTTGCGTACATCCAGAAAATCGATCCGCAACTCAACCTCAAAGTCATCGAAATCCCCAACGGTGTTAACTCCAATGAGCTGCTGGTACACGGTGATGTCGACGCCAATTACTTCCAGCACCTGCCGTATCTGAAATCTCAGGAGCAGGCGCTCGGCGAGAAACTCGCGGTGGCCGCCACGGTGCATATCGAGCCTTTGGGGATTTATTCGCGTCGGCACAAAAGCTTCGCCGACGTGCCGGAAAAAGGCACCGTCGCCGTACCCAACAACGTCACCAATCTGAGCCGCGCGCTGTACCTGTTGCAGGACAACGGCCTGATCAAACTCAAGCCCGGTTTCAACGATCCCGCCGCCGATCAGGCAACGCCCAAGGACATCGCCGAAAACCCGAAACAGCTGAAGATCCTCGAAATCGAATCACCGCAGATTCCACGTTCGCTCGACGATGTCGATCTGGCAGTGATCAACGGCAACTACGCGCTCGACGCAGGCCTGGTGCCGGCCAAAGATGCGTTGGGCCTCGAGAAGGCCGAGCACAATCCTTACGCCAACATTCTGGTGACCACACCGAAGCTGGAGCACGATCCGCGCATCGCGCAACTGGCCAAGGATCTGACCTCGCCGGAAGTCGCCAAATACATCACCGATAACTTTGCCGGCTCGGTGATTCCGGTGGCGGGCGGCAAGCCATGATCGCCGTCGAGCAGTTGAGCAAAACCTACCCGTCGGCCACGCAACCGGCGCTGGATCAGGTCTCGCTGAGCATTCCTGACGGCGCGGTCTACGGGATTCTCGGGCGGAGCGGGGCGGGCAAGTCGACGCTGCTGCGTTGCCTCAACCTGCTTGAACGACCGGACAGCGGCAAGATTCTGATTGATGGTGTGGATCTGCTGGCGCTGTCCGACAGTGAACTGCGCAAGCAACGTCAGCGCATCGGCATGATCTTTCAGGGCTTCAACCTGCTGCACTCGCGCAACGTGTTCGACAACATCGCCGTGCCGCTGGAAATCGCCAACGTCGGCAAACCGTGGCGCCATGTGCGGGTTCGCGAGCTGCTGGAACTGGTCGGTTTGAGCGACAAGGCGCAAGCCTTTCCTTCGCAACTGTCCGGCGGGCAAAAGCAGCGAGTAGGGATTGCCCGCGCCTTGGCTGCGGAGCCTGCGTATCTGTTGTCGGACGAAGCCACCAGCGCCCTCGACCCGGAAACTACCGCTTCAATTCTTGATCTGCTGCGCGACATCAATCGGCAATTAGGCCTGACCATCGTGCTGATCACCCACGAACTCGACGTGGTCAAGTCGATCTGCGATCACGCTGCGTTCATGGCCAACGGACGGCTGGTCGAGGCCGGGCCGGTGCCACGTCTGCTCGCTGATCCACAGTCGGCGCTCGGCAGTTCACTGCGTCCGACTTGCGGATTACCGCTGGGCCATGACGCGCCGGGCCTGACCTTCCTCAAGCAATACGGTGTTAGGGCGGCGCAGTCATGAACCGTTCGATTAATTGGGATGAAATCCTGCAACTGGTGTTCAACGCCACTGGCGAAACGCTGTACATGGTGTTGCTCGCGGGGCTGTTCACGCTGCTGATCGGTTTGCCGCTGGGTGTGCTGCTGTTTATCAGTCGCCGTGACGGATTGCGGCCGATGCCGCGTTTCAATGCGGCACTCAGCAGTCTGGTCAATCTCGGCCGTTCGCTGCCGTTCGTGGTGATGCTGATCGCCTTGATTCCGCTGACCCGTCTGGTCGTCGGCACCACGCTGGGCAGCACCGCTGCGGTAGTGCCGATCACCATTGGCGCGTTTCCGTTCTTCGCGCGCATCGTCGAAAACGCGCTGGACGAAGTCGACAAGGGCCGCATCGAAGCGATCCTCGCCATGGGTGGCGACATCGGCCATGTGATTTTCAAAGTGCTGCTGCCCGAAGCCCTGCCAGCGTTGCTCGCGGGCATCACCCTGACGCTGGTGATGTTAATCGGTTTTTCCTCGATGGCCGGGGTCATCGGTGGCGGCGGGCTCGGCGATCTGGCGATCCGTTATGGCTATCAGCGTTTCAACAATGAAGTGATGGTCGCCACCGTGGTGGTGTTGGTCATCCTCGTTCAGGGCGTGCAAAGCCTGGGCGATCGGCTCGTGCGTTCGCTGGCTCATCGCCGCTAAGGAAATTTATGAGTGCGCCTGTCGCCGTGGCACCTGAGCCACTGATTCGGGTAAGTGAACTGAGCAAAACGTTTGGCTCGAACCGAGCGCTGGATCGGGTCAGCCTTGAGATTTATCCCGCCGAAGTGGTCGCGTTACTCGGCGCCAATGGCGCGGGTAAATCGACGTTAGTGAAGATTTTGGCGGGCAGTCAAAACGCGGATGCTGGCGAGATTCTCGTCGAGGGCCAGCCGCGCCATTTCAGCTCGCCACTGTCGGCGCGCAGGGTCGGGATTGTTGCGGTGCATCAGCAGATCAACGAGGGCATCGCGCCGGGTTTGAGCGTGGCCGAAAACCTCCTGCTCGATGAGCTGTGCAAGCCTGATGCGAACTTCTGGCTTAACCGCAAACGCCTTCTGGAACGCGCCGCGAGTATCGCTGCCGGTCTCGGCCTGAGCTTGCCGCTGGAGCAACCCATCGAACACCTTGGCCAGGCCGAGCGGCAATTGGTCGTCCTCGCTCGCGCCTTTGCCTTGCAACCGCGTTTGCTGATTCTCGACGAGCCGACGGCGGCGTTATCCGATGCCGAAGCGCAGCGCCTGTTTGGTTTGATCGATACGTTGCGCAGCCGTGGCGTGGCGATTCTTTACATCTCCCATCGGCTGTCCGATCTGCAACGGGTCGCTGATCGCGCGATTGTTTTGCGTGACGGACGATTGGCCGGTGAGTTCAGTGCGCGGCAGTTACCCGAAGCCGTTCACGCGATGCTCGGGCAATCACTGGCCGCGCATGTTTACACGCCGCAAGTGGCAGGACGGGAAGTGCTGAAGCTCAGCGCGATAAAAGTGCTGCCGCGTTCGAAGGCTTTCGATCTGACCTTGCACGAAAACGAAGTGGTGGTGCTGACCGGGTTGCTCGGCGCCGGCAAAACCGAGATCGCCGAAGTGCTGTTCGGTTTACGCTCATTGGCGGAGGGCCGCGTGCAATTGGCTGGCGTTGACTGGCAGCCGGGTTCGCCACGGGAGGCGATTCGCAGCGGGGTTTTCTACGCCGCCGAAGATCGCGCCAGTCATTCGCTGGTGCCGGATTTCTCTCTGCGTCGCACGCTGACCTTGCCGTTTCTGGAACGCTTCACCCGTGGCGGGTTTATTCGCAATCGCGCCGAAGCGGCGGCGGTCGAAGCGCAGGTCGCCGCGCTGGGCATCAAGACTGCCGGCATCGATGTGCCGATGACTGCGCTGTCCGGCGGCAATCAGCAAAAGGTTGTGCTCGGCCGCTGGCTGCTCGGGGAAGGGCGGGTGTTGATCCTCGATGAACCGTTCCAGGGTGTCGACGTCCGCGCCCGCCGCGAAATCGGCCAACTGCTGCGCGAAAGTGCCAAGGGCCGCGCGACGCTGGTGATTTGCGCCGATGTCGATGAAGCGCTGGAAATTGCCGATCGAATTCTTTTGGTGCGCGATCACGCGGTCGTCGCCGAATACCCGCGCGCCGGTCTGAACCGTGCCGAACTGGTCGCGGCATTGGCCGGCAGCGACGTTATCGAACATCCCCCTCAAGCCACGCCAAGGAGCAGAGCGAGTGCCTGATTCGAGTTCACTGTCATCGAGCGCACCGGCACCTGCCGAGCGCCTGCTGCAAGCGTTGATCCGTTATGGGCTGTTGTGGCTGCTGGCGGCCATCGTGGTGTTTTTCAGCTTCGCAGAGCCGGCGTTTCTGCGCGTCGGCAATCTGTTCAGCATTCTGCAATCGGTGTCGATTGTCGCGCTGCTGGCTTTGGGCGTGACCTTGACCATGGCCGTCGGTGGCCTCGATTTGTCGATTGGCGCGGTCGCGGCGATGAGCCTGATGATCGCCAGTTACGTCATGGTCGTGCTCGGTTGGGGCGCGGTGCCGGCGGTGTTGATCAGCCTGGCGGGCGGCGCGCTGGTCGGGCTGCTCAATGGCTGGCTGATCGTCAAACTGCGGGTGCCGGACATTCTCGCCACGTTGGGCAGCATGTTTCTGGTGATCGGCGTGCAGTTGATTCCTACCGGTGGGCGCTCGATTGCGGTGGGCATGACGCTGCCCAATGGCGAGGAAACCGAGGGCACCTTCAGTGCCGCGTTTCTTGCGTTGGGCCGTGGGCGGCTGTGGGAAGTGGTGCCGATACCGGTGTTGATCACTGCGGTGGTTGCGGTGGCGGTGTGGCTGTTTCTCGAACGTACGCGCATCGGTCGGCTGTTCTATGCCATCGGCGGCAACGAGCAGGCCGCGCGACTGGCCGGGGCGCCGGTGCAGCGCTTCAAACTGTTGGCTTACGTGCTGTCGTCGTTACTGGCGTCGCTCGGCGGATTGTTGCTCGCGGCGCGGTTGGGCCGTGGCGATGTCAGCTCCGGCAACGGTCTGGTGCTCGACGCGCTCGGCGCCGCGCTGATCGGTTTTGCCGTGCTCGGCGCAAAGAAACCCAACGCCTTTGGCACGCTGATCGGCGCGCTGTTGGTCGCCTCGCTGCTCAATGGCCTGACCATGCTCAATGCGCCGTATTACGCGCAGGATTTCGTCAAGGGACTGGTGTTGGTGCTGGCCCTGATGTTCACCTTCGGCCTCGCGCATCGGGCGCGCTGAGCTGCTTTTATTCAAGGATGTTGTATGCACGGTTCAATCAAACAGTTCGCGCGCCACTGCCTCTCCGGCGCGGTGCTCTCGGTATTGGCGCTGAACGCGCAGGCCAAGGCATTGCCCGGCGCTCCGGCACCGTTCGATAAGGGCCAGGTGCAGATTGCGCTGGTGGGTTATCTGTTTTCCGGGGATTTTCCCGAAGCGTATTTGCGTGGCGTAGAGAAACAGACCGAAGCGCTCGGCGCCAATCTGCGGGTGTTTGATGCGCGGCAGCAGGCGGCGAGTCAGGGCGAGATGATTGATCAGGCGGCTGACCTCGGTGTCGACGGCATCATCGTGCAACTCGGCCTGGCGGAAACCCTCAAAGGCCCGATCGACCGGGCGCTCGCCAAAGGCATCAAAGTCGTTGCCTTCGATGTTGATCTAAACACGCCACAAGTCACCCAAGTTGAGCAGGATCACCATGCACTGGCGCGTCTGGCACTCGATCAAGCGGTGAAGGACAACGGCACGCGCTTTGATGCGGGCTACGTGTACATCAGCGGTTTCACCCCGATGGAGCGGCGTGACGAGATCTGGAGTCAGGTGAAAAAGGCCAATCCGGGGATCATCGAGAAAGCGCGTTTCGGCACGCTCAACCCGCCAATCGCCAATTCCGTCGCCGATCAGGCCAGCGCCGTACTGCGCGCCAATCCCGACATCAGCGTGATCTTCGCGCCGTTCGACGAGTTCGCCAAAGGCGCGAAAATCGCCGTCGACGAAGCCGGCCTGGCGAGCAAAGTGAAGATCTACAGCGCCGACATCTCCACCGCCGACATCCAGATCATGAAAGAACCCAATAGCGCCTGGGCCGCGACGGCGGCGGTCAATCCACAAGTTGCCGGTGCGATCAGCGTGCGCAGTCTGGCCATGCTGATTGCCGGGGAAAACCCGGGGCAGCAAGTGCTGGTGCCACCGACCTTGATCACGCGGCAGCAGTTGCTGGATCTCGACGTGAAGAACGTGCGCGACCTGGCGCAGAAACTGCCAGCGTTTGGCGATACGGCAGATGTGGCGCGGGCGGCTTGGATTCCGGTGGTGAATTAAGCCGCTTGTTTGCGCAGTAGAAATGCTCGCAGGAACACCGCAAGTCCGTAGGAGCCGAGCTTGCTCGCGAAGGCGTAGTGTCAGGCGACACCTCTAATGCCTGACATGCCGCCTTCGCGAGCAAGCCCGCTCCCACATTGGGTCGTGAGTGGAGGCGGGATTTGTGGTTGGCGGGGATCAAAGGTGGGAGTGGGCTTGCTCACGAAGAGGCCGCGACATTCAACATCGAAGGTGCCTGAACGGGCGCCTTCGCGAGCAAGCCCGCTCCCACATTGTCGTGAGTGGAGGCGGGATTTGTGGATGGCGGGGATCAAAGGTGGGAGTGGGCTTGCTCACGAAGAGGCCGCGACATTCAACATCGAAGGTGCCTGAACTGGCGCCTTCGCGAGCAAGCCCGCTCCCACATTGGGTCGTGAGTGGAGGCGGGATTTGTGGATGGCGGGGATCAGAGGTGGGAGTGGGCTTGCTCACGAAGAGGCCGCGACATTCAACATTGAAGGTGCCTGACCTGGCGCCTTCGCGAGCAAGCCCGCTCCCACAGAGGGCGAGGAGATTTCAGAAGGCGTAGGGGATGCTGACCTTGGCCCAGAGCATTTCGCCTTCCGGGCGGTTTTCCACGTCGAATTCCTTGGCCCAGCGGATCTCCGCGCTGGCGTATTTGAGGAACGTCCAGTGCAGCGCCGGGCCGATGGCGAACACTTTGCCGCGCACGCCGTCGTCGACATCCTGCCCGGCGAACTGCACGGTGTGGCCGAACTGTTTGTCGTCGGTGGTTTGCTGGAGGAAGTAGCCGTTGATCCCGAGCATCAGGTCGTCGGTGAGCTTGTAGCTGGCCGAATAATCGAAGTGGAAGATCTGCCCGGACTTGTAGTCGGTGTCCTTGTTCTTCTCGTTGAAGCTGTAAGTGGTCTTCATTGACACCTCGGTTTTATCCGTCGGCAGCCAGGTGAAGGAGAACAGCGGCTTGTAGGTGTAGAAATTGTTGCTGGTGTTGGCCAGCCGATCAACGCTGTATTCGCCGGTCGGCACGGTGATCTCCAGGGCCGCGCCGAGGGTCAGGTTTTTGCCCATGTCCCACAAAATGATCGGCGCAACGGTGGTGTCGCCCATGCCTTCGCGCGTGTCGCTGAGGCCGAACACCGAGACTTCCTGCTTCAACCACGGCTGTGCGATGTAGCCGGCCAGACGCCCACCGAATACGCGTACCGGGCTCAGGTAGTCGAGGCGCGGAATCACCGCTGTCGATTCGATTTCGACATTCGGCACCTTGCCGCCCAGCGAACTGATGTTGAGTTTGGTCGACTTGTAATGGTTGTAGTAGACGTTGAACGCGACCATGTTCTCCGGAAGGCTGTCGACGTCCAGCGGCAGCATGAAGAAACCGTCGGTGCCGGGGCCGATGTTGTCGACGCCGGCTTCGGTGGCCAGCGCCGGTACAGTCGCGGTGCAGCCCAGCAAGGAAAGGGCCAGGCGCAAGGGGAATGTCGCGCGGTTCGGGTGCATATCCGTCCTCATTATTATTGTGTTGTGACGCAACGCCGGTACGCAGCACGCCCGGCACTATAGAAATAAGCCGTTGGCGCCTGTCAGGGCAGGGTATTGGCGGACACTGAGGGGGACTTCTGCGGACAGTCCGTCAAGCCTGTGCTAACTTCCTTCGACATAACCGGTTACAAAAATAACAATCAAGCGTGATCCGGAATGTCATCCCCATGAATGTAAAAGTCCAAGACCCGACTTTCGAACTGGCGCTGGTCTCGCCGTTCCTCCTGCAAACCCTCGCCGAAGTCGCGCAGAGCAAGGGCGTCGAGCCCGAAAGCCTGTGCCGTGGCCTGGGTTTTACCCTTGAAGACCTGCAGGATCCGGCGCAGCGGATTTCCTATCGCCAGGCCGTGGCGATGATTCAGCGTGCGCTCAAAGTCCTGCCCAATCAGGGCCTCGGCTTGTGGGTGGGCGCACAAAATGTGCTGGGCACGTTGGGCTTGCTCGGGCATGTGTTGTCGCTGTGCAAGACGTTGCGCGATGCGTTTGCCTTGGGCATTCGTCATCAGCACACGTCGGGCGGGATTGTGGTGTCGAGTGTCGATGTGGTTGGCGATCAGGTGCACCTTGATGCTGATTGTCGGTTGCCGTTCGCCGAAGTGCAGGTGTTCGCGGTCGAGGAGTTTTTCGCCAGTTTGCTGGTGTATGGCCGGGCGCTAGCCGGGGCTGATTTTGCGCCGATTGCGGTGGAGTTTGTGCATGCCGCGCCGGACTACCTCAGCGAATATCACCGACTGCTCGGGCCGAATGTGCGCTTCGGTTGCCTGCACAATCGCATGTTGATCGATGTGCGCTGGCTCGATGTGAACCTGCCCAATCACCATTCGCTGGCGCTGCGGCAGGCAGTGAAACTGCTGGAGTTGGAAGCGGCGCAGGTGCATCAGAAGCTTGATCTGATTCAGGCGGTGGAGCGGGCGATTGCGCGGGATTTGAGCAGCGGCAGTCATATCGAAAAGATTTCCGGCGATTTGAACATGAGCAGCCGCACCTTGCGCCGACGGTTGACCGAGCATGCGCTGACGTTTGAGGCGCTGCTGGAGCAAGTGCGGCAGGCGCGGACGATGAGTCTGCTGGCGAACCCGGACATGCCGATAGAGCGGATTACCGAAGAGGTGGGCTACAGCGATGTGCGCAGTTTTCGCCGGGCGTTCAAGCGCTGGACGGGGATGAGCCCGAGTGCGTGGCGCAATGAGAGCACTACGGCTTAGTGCACATGACCCTTTGTGGCGAGGGGATTTATCCCCGATGGGCTGCGAAGCAGTCCTGAAAACCGGTAACCGCGATTTATCAGACGTACCGAATCGAATGAAATTGGGGCTGCTTCGCAGCCCATCGGGGATAAATCCCCTCGCCACAGGTCATTGTCAGCGCCTTCTGAATCCCCACAAACTGTCCGGCCACAGGTAAACTCCCGCGCACTTTCCAAGGAGTTCACATGAGTTACTACCAGCCGGGCATTCTCGCCACCCCAGTTCCTGCGCAAGCACGTCACCTGTTTTTCGCCCTTGAATCGGCTGAAGCCCTGCCACAGGCGATCGACAACCTGATGAATCTGGTGGACGGCAAGTCGGCGGTGGTCGGTTTCGGTGAATCCCTGGTCAAGGCCCTCAATGTACAAATTGAAGGCCTGCGCAGCTTCCCGGCCATGTCCGGCGTCGGCGTGGAAAACCCGTCGACCCAACACGCACTGTGGTTCTGGCTGCACGGCGTCGACCGTGGTGAACTGCTCAACCGCTGCAACGCCCTCGAAGCCGCACTCGCTCCGGCCCTGCGCCTGGTTGAGATGCAGGAAGCCTTCCGCCACAAGGACGGCCACGACCTCACCGGCTACGAAGACGGCACTGAAAACCCGCACGACGAAGCCGCCATCGCCGCCGCCCTGCAAAGCGCCGGCACTGACGGCATGGTCGGCGGCAGCTTCGCCGCAATCCAGCAGTGGCAGCACGATCTCAAGGGTTTCCACAAACTCTCGGCCGATGACAAAGACAACATCATGGGCCGTCGCCTCAGCGACAACGAAGAGATCGACGACGCGCCGATTTCGGCCCACGTCAAACGCACCGCGCAGGAAAGCTTCGCGCCGGAAGCATTCGTCGTGCGCCGTTCGATGCCGTGGATTGAAGGCGATCGTGCGGGCCTGATGTTCCTCGCGTTCGGCTTCTCGCTGGATGCCTTCGAAGCACAACTGCGACGCATGAGCGGTCTGGAAGATGGCATCACCGACGGTCTGTATCGCATCAGCCGGCCGATCACTGGCGGCTACTACTGGTGCCCGCCGTTGAAGGATGGTCACCTCGATCTGCGCGCCTTGCGCATCGGCTAAAGGAGTAAAAAATGAACGTGGTGCGTTGGGGCATGATCGGGTGCGGCAGCGTCGCTGAACGCAAGAGCGGGCCGGCCTTCTACAAGGCGCCCGGTTCTGCGCTGGTGGCGGTGATGGGCCGACGCCTTGAAGCGGTGACTGACTACGCTGCGCGCCACGGCATCGCGCGGGTCTACACCGATGTCGATGCGCTGATCAACGATCCCGAGGTCGACGCGGTGTACATCGCCACGCCACCCGACAGCCACCATGCCTACAGCCTGAAAGTCGCTGCCGCCGGCAAACATTGCTGCGTGGAAAAACCCATGTCGCTGAATGCCGGGCAAAGCCGCGAGATGCAACAGGCGTTTGCCGACGCTGGTTTGCACTTGTTCGTTTCCTATTACCGTCGTTCATTGCCGCGATTTGCGCAGGTTCGGCAGTGGCTGGAGGAGGGGCGTATTGGTGAGGTTCGGCATCTGAGCTGGACGCTGACCAAAGCGCCGTCGCCGGTTGATCTGACGGGGCGCGACAATTGGCGCACCGATCCTGCGGTGGCCGGTGGCGGTTACTTCGCCGATCTGGCCAGCCACGGTTTTGACCTGTTTCAGTATCTGCTCGGCGATATCGTTGAAGTGGCCGGATTCACGGCGCGACAGGCGGGTCTGTACGCGGCGGAAGATGCCGTCAGCGCCAGTTGGCGATTCGCCTCCGAAGCGTTGGGCATGGGCTGCTGGAGCTTTGTCGCGGATCGGCGCGAGGATCGTGTCGAGATCATCGGCAGCCTGGGGCGGATCAGTTTTTCGGTGTTTGATGAACATCCCGTGCAGTTGCATGCCGATGAAAACATCAGCCTGGAAATCCCGCATCACGAACACATTCAGTGGCATCACGTGCTGGGTATGAATGCGCATATTCGGGGTGATTCACAACACCCTGCAGTCGCCGAGCAAGCGCTCAAGACTGACTGGGTCATGGATCAGATCCTCAAACGTTAAGATCAAAAGATCGCAGCCTTCTGCAGCTCCTACAGGGGATCGCGGTCTCATGTAGGAGCTGCCGAAGGCTGCGATCTTTTGATTTTCAACACCGAATCTAAGGTTATGCCCAAACAATATTTCTAACCTTGTCATAACAACTCTAAGATCACGTCATAACTCGTTATAACAAGTGATCCCGCGATGACCGATAACGTTCTCTCCCTCAGTAGCGTTCCTCTGCACACCCAATTACGCGACGTCCTCCGTGCGCGCATTCTCGACGGCGAATACCCGCAAGACAGCCAGATGCCGTCCGAAAGCGAACTCGGTGCACTGTTCAAAGTCAGCCGCATCACCGTGCGCCAGGCCTTGGGCGATCTGCAAAAAGAAGGGCTGATCTTCAAGATCCACGGCAAAGGCACCTTCGTCGCCAAGCCGAAAACCTTTCAAAACGTCAGCAGCCTGCAAGGCCTCGCCGAGTCCATGACCGGGCGCGGTTACGAGGTGATCAACCGCCTGCGCAGCTTCAAATTCATCCCGGCCGACAAGCGCGTGGCCGAGCGTTTGCAGGTCGCCGAAGGCGAGATCGTCGCGCAGATCAAACGCGTGCGCCTGATCAATCGTGAGCCGATTTCGCTTGAAATCACCTACCTGCCCAAAGCCGTCGGCGAGCGGTTGGAGAAGGCTGATCTGGTCACCCGCGACATCTTTCTGATCCTCGAAAACGACTGCGGCATCGCCCTCGGTCACGCTGATCTGGCCATCGACGCTGTGCTCGCTGACAGCGACCTGACCCAGGCGCTCAACGTCGAAGCCGGTTCGCCAATCATGCGCATCGAACGTCTGACCCACGACGCACAGGGCCAGCCGCTGGACTTCGAACACCTTTACTACCGTGGCGATGCATTCCAGTACCGCCTGCGGATCGACCGGCAAAAAGGGGAGCAGGCATGACCCGCAACGTTCTCGAACAGGAATACGACATCGTCGTCATCGGCGGCGGCACTGCCGGGCCGATGGCCGCGATCAAGGCCAAGGAAAAGAACCGCGACTTGCGCGTGTTGCTGGTCGACAAGGCCAACGTCAAACGCAGCGGCGCGATCAGCATGGGCATGGACGGCCTGAACAACGCGATCATCCCCGGGCACTCGACGCCGGAGCAGTACACCAAGGAAATCACCATCGCCAACGACGGCATCGTCAACCAGGCCGCCGTTTACGCCTATGCGACGCACAGCTTCGAAACCATCGAGCAACTCGACCGTTGGGGCGTGAAGTTCGAGAAAGACGAAACCGGCGATTACGCAGTGAAAAAAGTCCACCACATGGGCGCCTACGTGCTGCCGATGCCGGAAGGGCACGACATCAAAAAAGTCCTCTATCGCCAGTTGAAACGTGCACGAGTGAGCATCACCAATCGCCTCGTGTGCACGCGGTTGCTGACCGACGAGGAGGGCACCGTCAACGGGGTGATGGGCTTCGACTGCCGCACCGCCGATTTCCACGTGATCAAAGCCAAAGCGGTGATCCTCGCCTGCGGCGCTGCAGGGCGACTCGGCCTGCCATCGTCGGGCTACCTGATGGGCACCTACGAAAACCCGACCAATGCCGGCGACGGCTACGCGATGGCCTATCACGCCGGCGCCGAACTGGCCAACCTCGAGTGCTTCCAGATCAACCCGCTGATCAAGGATTACAACGGCCCGGCCTGCGCGTACGTCACCGGCCCGCTGGGCGGCTACACCGCCAACAACAAGGGCGAACGCTTCATCGATTGCGACTACTGGAGCGGGCAGATGATGTGGGAATTCCACCAGGAACTGGAGAGCGGCAACGGCCCGGTGTTCCTCAAACTCGATCACCTGGCCGAAGAAACCATCCAGAACATCGAGGAAATCCTCCATAGCAACGAGCGCCCGAGTCGCGGCCAGTTTCACGCCAATCGCGGCACTGACTACCGCACTCAAATGGTTGAAATGCACATTTCCGAAATCGGTTTTTGCAGCGGTCACTCGGCGTCTGGCGTGTGGGTCAACGAACGCGCCGAGACCTCGGTGAAAGGCTTGTACTCGGCGGGTGACATGGCCGCTGTGCCGCATAACTACATGCTCGGCGCGTTCACCTACGGCTGGTTCGCCGGGCACAACGCTGCGGATTTTGTCGCCGGACGCGAGTTTTCTGCGCTGGATGCCGAGCAGATTGAAAAGGAAAAAGCCCGGGTCTACGCACCGCTGGATCGCGAACACGGTCTGCCGCCGGCGCAGGTCGAGTACAAGCTGCGACGCTTCGTTAACGACTACCTGCAACCGCCGAAAGTGACCAAGAAAATGCAGATCGGCCTGCAACGCTTCAGCGACATCGAACGCGATCTTGATCAGATGAAAGCCAACAACGCCCACGAACTGATGCGCGCCATGGAAACCAGCGTGATTCGCGACTGTGCCGAAATGGCTGCGCGCGCCTCGTTGTTCCGTGCGGAAAGTCGTTGGGGTCTTTATCACTATCGCGTCGATCACCCGCAGCGCAACGACAGCGAGTGGTTCTGCCATTGCCATCTGAAGAAGGGCGATGACGGCCAGATGACCAGTTTCAAGAAAGCCGTCGAGCCTTACATCATCCCGCTCGATGCCGAGGAAATGCAGGCCTACGACCGTTTGCGGGTCGGCGCCTTTGCCGCTTGATGCACACCTGAAAGAGAGTCCGAACCATGGCCTATCAAGCTCAAGAAATCTTCTTCCGCTCCAACGCCCCCGTCACCGTCGATGAGGACAAATGCATCGCCGAAAAGGGCTGCACCGTGTGTGTCGACGTTTGCCCGATGGACTTGCTGGCGATTAATCCGGCGACGCAGAAGGCCTACATGGCGTTCGATGAATGCTGGTACTGCATGCCGTGCGAGAAGGATTGCCCGACGGGTGCCGTGAAAGTCGAGATCCCCTATTTATTGCGTTGAAACGCAATCGAAATGTGGGAGGGGGCTTGCTCCCGAAGAGGCCGGCATGGCTGGCATCTCTGTTGACTGGAACACCGCTTTCGGGAGCAAGCCCCCTCCCACAAGGGATCTCCCACATTTGGGATTTGTGGCAAACCATTAGCCATCCGGTAAACCCCGGACGCTGGATTCACCGAAAACCCCTCGTTTCCCACCGCGCCCTGATCGCGGCGGAGACGAATTCAAATAAATGATTCGAGGGGAAACAACCATGTTGCGTGCAGCAATCGCCGGTCTGGTACTGGCTTCGTTCACCTTGTCGGCCTCGGCCGAAACCATCCGCATCGCCATCGGCACCCAGGACACCACCATCAACTGCGCCGCTGGCGGGTTGTTGATTCGTGAACTCGGACTGCTCGACAAATACCTGCCCCACGACGGCGCCTACAAAGACGCCAAGTACGATGTGCAGTGGAAGAACTTCACCAGCGGCGCACCGCTGACCAACGAGATGGTCGCCGGCAAACTCGACTTCGGCGCCATGGCCGATTTCCCTGGTGCGTTCAACGGCGTGGCGTTTGAAACCGCCGGCAAGCACAGCCTGTTTATCAGCGTGCTGTCGGGCAGCATCAAGGGCAGCGGCAACGGCATTGTCGTGCCGAGCGCATCGGGTGTGCAGTCGCTGAGCGAACTCAAAGGCAAGACCATTTCCGTGCCGTTCGCTTCCACCGCGCACGGCATGTTGCTGCGTGCCGTCGCGGCGCAGGGCTGGGATCCACTGAAAGATGTGAACATCATCGCCCAGCCGCCGGAAGTCGCCGGCTCCGCGTTGCAGGCCGGCAAAATCGACGCTCACGCTGATTTTGTGCCGTTCGCCGAACTGTTCCCGAGCCGTGGTTTTGCGCGCAAGATTTATGACGGCGCCCAGGCCAATGCGCCGACGTTCCATGGTGCGCTGGTGGATCAGGCGTATGCGAAGAAATACCCGGAAGTCGTCGTCGCTTATCTGCGTGCGAGCATCGAGGCCAATCAGTTGCTCGCCGCTGAGCCTGAGAAGTACAGCGAGCTGA
This sequence comes from Pseudomonas sp. NPDC088885, assembly GCF_044750025.1. NCBI lineage: Bacteria > Pseudomonadati > Pseudomonadota > Gammaproteobacteria > Pseudomonadales > Pseudomonadaceae > Pseudomonas > Pseudomonas sp. NPDC088885. The sequence goes on from NZ_JBIVJB010000003.1 coordinate 122,103, forward strand.
TCGCCAAAGTCACTGGCGTCGATGCCGAGGTGAATTACCTGTTCCATGGCCCGCTCGGTGTGCAGACCCGCGACCTGAGCTGGAAGCCTGAATATCGTCAGGCGGTGGGGACTGCGATCGACACGTTGAAGCTGCTGAAGAAGGCTGATCGTGGGCTCGATCTGAACAACTTCATTGACGATCAATATATTCGTGCGGCGTTCAAGGCGTCGGGTCTGGATTACACGGCGCAACTGGCGGATTACGCGCAGACGCCGTTGAAGAGCACGGATGCGGTAACGGGAAAAGCAATCACTGACGTTAGCCATGTCGCAGAAATCTGGGTGCGCGGTGAGGGCAAGGTGCGCCAATACGCCTCGGCGGAAGAGGCGTTTACTGCGCTGGCGGCGTTGAAGCAAGAAGGTAAAAACGTTCGGGCGGTGTATGCGCAGGCCAGTGATAGCGGGATCAAGTTGTTGGCTGAGCAGGCGTGGTTTGCCAGCGATGCCAAGGGGCGCTTGAGCGCCTTCCTGCTCAAAGGCCAGGCTCAGCAATTTGCCTCGGCGCAGGGCGGCAAAGTCTTTGACTTCACCGACGCCACCACCCAAGCCGTTGCCATCCGCTAACCCGGTAAACACCTCGGTCAACTGTGGGAGCGGGCTTGCTCGCGAAGGCGTCTTGTCAGTCAGCACAGCTACATCTGACACACCGCTTTCGCGAGCAAGCCCGCTCCCACAGGGGATCTCGGTTGTGAGGAATTATTGTGTATCCACCTTACTTTCGCTGGGTTCCGAGGGCCGCATCACTGCTGCTCTGCCTGCTGTTCTGGCAACTCGCCGCCAGCCACCACTGGAACCTCGGCCTCGTCACCTTCGCCAACGTGCCGACACCCATCGCGGTGATCGAAGCCGCGCTGGGCCTCGGCGACTCCGGCAAGCTCCTGCAACACCTCACCGCCAGCCTCAGCCGCGTCTTCGCTGGCTACCTCGCGGCACTGGTGATCGGCATCGCCCTGGGCCTCGCCATCGGCCGTTCAAAATGGGCCGAAGACTTGCTGCTGCCACCGCTGGAAGTCCTGCGCCCAATCCCCGCCGTCGCGTGGATTCCGCTGGCGATTCTGATGTTCCCGTCCTCCGAATTGTCGATGGTCTTCATCACCTTCACCGGCGCGTTGTTCCCGATCCTGCTCAACACCGTGCACGGCGTCGAAGGCGTCGACCCCCGCCTGATCGCCTCAGCGAAAAGCCTCGGGGCAGGGCGCCGGGCGATCCTGCTGGAAGTGATCCTGCCCGGCGCTGCGCCAAGCATCATCACCGGTTTGGCGATCGGCATGGGCACTTCATGGTTCTGCCTGGTCACGGCGGAAATGATCTCCGGCCAGTTCGGCATCGGCTATTACACCTGGGAGTCCTACACCATTCAGAACTACGCCGACATCGTCGTCGGCATGCTCTTGATCGGGGTGTTGGGCATGGGCAGCAGTCTGCTGATCAAACGTCTGGGCGGGTTGTTCACGCCTTGGCATCGACCGCGAGGAAAAGCCTGATGAGCGTCATGCAAACCCCGGAAGGGCGGATCGACATCCGTCAATTGTCCATCGTCCTCGGCGAAGGTCGCGAAGCCTTTGAAGCGGTGCAAGGCCTCGATTGCCAGATCGAGCCCGGCCAGTTCGTGTGCATTCTCGGCCCGTCCGGTTGCGGCAAATCGACGTTGCTCGGTGCATTGGCCGGGCATTTGAGCGCTCACGCCGGCAGCCTGAAAGTTGATGGCGGCGAAGTGTCTGGCCCATCACCGCAGCGCGGCATGGTGTTCCAGCATCACACGCTGTTTCCGTGGCGCACGGTGCGCGACAACGTCGCTTTCGGCCTGAAGATGCGCGGCATCGGCAAGGCTGAACGGCATCGCGCTGCTGACGATATTCTCAAACTGGTCGGCCTCGAAGGCTTTGCCGAACGCTGGCCCGATCAACTCTCTGGCGGCATGCAGCAACGCGTGGAAATCGCCCGGGTGCTGGTCAATCGCCCGCGCCTGTTGCTGATGGACGAGCCATTCGGCGCGCTGGATGCGCTGACCCGCCTGAACATGCAAGAGCTGTTGCTGGACATCTGGACACGCATCCGCACCACCGTGGTGTTCGTCACCCATGACATCGACGAGGCGCTATTTCTTGCCGATCGCTTGCTGGTGATGAGCGCACGGCCGGGGCGCATCATCGAAGATCTGCGCCTCGACTTTGCCCGACCGCGCACCAGCGAGCTGGTCACCAGCCCTGAGTTCTCGCGCCTCAAACGCCACTGCCTCGACCTGCTGCGCCACGACGACGACCGACCGCTGCCGCGCCTCAACCCGCTCGGTCTGCCTCCCGAAAACCCTTTGCCGCGATTTGCCCTATGACCTCTATTTTTGCTGTGACCGATAACGATGACATCCTCGCCCTGCAACCGCGTTTGACCGCTGAAGACGCTGGCGTGCGGCGCATTGCCCTGATTGATCTGGCCGATCTCGAAGAGCCCGATGGCCTGCTCTGGCTGGTTGATCGCTTGGGCCAGGACCCCGCCGAAGAAGTCCGGGCTGAAGCCGCGCGATTGCTGGAGGCATGGGAAGATGAAGACGTCGTGCAAGCCTTGTGCGAGGCGTTGACTGATCCCGCGCCCTCGGTGCAATCCGCTGCCGCGCAGAGTTTGAGCCTGCTCAAAACCGAAGCGGCGGGGCGGGTGATTCTGCCGTGGACTGATCACGCTGATGTCAGCGTTCGTATTGCGGCGTTCCGTGCATTGCGTGAACTGCGATTCGCCGATGCCGCACCCGCTGCGGTCACTGCGCTGAACGATGCCGATGCCAGCGTTCGCCGCGAAGCGGTGGGCGTACTCGGCTGGCTCAAGCAACTCGACGCGTTACCGGCATTAGCAAGATTGGCCAGCGACGATCCCGACACCGAAGTGCGCCGCGCCGCCACCGGTGCATTGGGCCTGGCCTCCAGCGCCGACGTTCTGCCAGCCCTGCGCCAAGCCTTACAGGACAACGCCTGGCAAGTGCGCGAAGAAGCCGCGACCACGTTGGGCAAAGTCGGCCACATTGACGCCGGCGCAGCACTGGTTGACGCCTTGAGCGATGACTATTGGCAGGTACGTTTGCGTGCCACGCGCAGCCTCGGTCGCCTGCGTTTCGCTCCGGCGCTGGACGCATTGATCGACACCCTCGGCCATCGCATCAGCAACCTGCGCAAAGAAGCCGCACTGGCCTTGGGTGAACTGAATGATCGCGGTGCCGTCGCCGCGTTGCAGGCCGCGCAGGATGACGGCGACCCGGAAGTGCGCAAAGCCGTGCGCATCGCCCTGAGTCAGCTGCAATGAACCCGTTGTCCGTCGGTAATTCACAAAGTGAACGAACGCTGCGCCTGAACTGGCCGGACGGCCGCGAACAGCAACTCAACCACGCCGAACTGCGCCGCCAGTGCCCCTGCTCGCAATGCCGCGCGTTTCGCCTGAAAGGCATGGTGCCGCTGGTAGATGAGCGCATTCGCCTGATCGAACTCAATCCCCAAGGCTACGGCGTGCAACTGATCTTCAGCGACGGCCACCAACGCGGCATCTACCCGTGGGCCTACTTGGCACAACTCAATTCCTGATCCGGCAACAATCCAAATGTGGGAGCGGGCTTGCTCGCGAAAGCGGTGTGTCAGCCAAGATTGATGTTGACTGACCCACCGCCTTCGCGAGCAAGCCCGCTCCCACAGGGGGATGATGTTTTGTCAGAAGGATTTGCTGACGCTCGCGACGACGGTCGCGGTGCAGACGTCCTTGAAGCCCCAGTTGCTCAGGCATTGGCTCTGTGAGAGGTCGGTGTCGATGTAACTCAGGCCCAACACCACGCCGGCCAGATTGTGGGTGAGTTTCACCTCCCATTCGCGGTACGAGTCTTCAGCGCTGCCGGACGCCGAATACAAATGCGGATCCTTGAAATCCATATTGCCGTAACGCAGCTTCAATCCCGAGTCGTACGGCAACTCAGTTTCATAACCGATGTAGGTGTACAGCGAGTTCTGCTTGCTATCGATCCCCGGCGCATCGTTGGAGTAATACGCCGCCAGTTTCACTCCGTAGACGCCGAGAATCCCGTAGACCTCACCTTGGTTGAACTGGCTTTCCTTGGGGTAGGCGTACTTGATGTAGCCCAGATCGAGACTGACCGCTTCGGTCGCTTGCCACAGCCAACCAGCGTAGTAATCGACTTCCTGACGGGTTTTCAGACCGCCGCCGAAATCGACGTTTGAACTCCAGGCACCGAGGTACAGACCGCTGCTGTGGGCAAGGGTCAGACCGGCCTGCACGGCAGGGTCATTCTGGGTTTGCGAGATGCCACGGGTGCGGTAGTCGCTGGCTAAAGTGAGATCCACCAACACAGCAAAGTCATCGTTCAAAGGGATCGCTTGGCTGCTCAAGGGCAGCGCGCTCAAGAAACTCAGGGCGAACAGGGGCAAGGCTTTCATGTGAAGTCCCGATGTTGTGATTATTGTTGGGCAGAAAGAGAAACCTGTAGGAGCTGCCGAAGGCTGCGATCTTTTGATCTTGATCCTTAAAAACAAGATCAAAAGATCGCAGCCTTCGGCAGCTCCTACAGGGGGGGGAACAGTGTTGTTATTGGGTGGCGGTGTAGACCTGACGGCCGCCGAACCAGGTCTGCAATACCTGGGTGTCATGCAGGGCTTTGTTGTCGACGCTGAACACGTCGCGATCGAGGACGATAAAGTCCGCTTGCTTGCCCGGCGTCAGCGAGCCGATCTGTTTCTCCAGGCCAATCGTGCGCGCCGCATTGACGGTGTAGGCGTAGAACATGGTGTCGCGATCCAGACGCTCATCAGCATTGAGCACGCCCAACGGGCCGACGCGGGTGATCGCCTGCGCCATGGCGTTGAACGGGTTCGGCGTCGACACCGGCCAGTCGCTCGCGCCGGCAATTGTCGCGCCTTGCTTGAGCAGCGAATGCGCCGGGTACTGATAACGGAAGGCGAGGGCGCTGACGTAGGGCTTGATCATGTCAGTGGTGTAGTCGTCGGCGCTGGCCCACAGCAACTGCATCGAGGCGATGACGTTGAGCGGTTTGAAACGGGCGAACTCTTTCGGGTTGACCATTTGCAGGTGAGTGATCGAGTGAGTCACGCCGCTCTGGCGATCCTTGCGCGCCTGAGCGATGCCGTTCAGCGATTCACGCACCGCGCGGTCGCCGATCGCGTGGATGTGTACCAGCCAGCCGCGTTTGTCGATGGCGCTGACCAGTTCGCCGAAATGCTGCGGGTCGATCAGTAATTCGCCCTGTTTGTGCGAGTTGCTGTAGGGGTCGATCATCGCTGCGCTTTGCGCCGGGAATTCGATCACGCCATCGGCGAAGATCTTGATACCGGGCAGGGTCAGGTTAGGAATGCCCTGAAATTGCTGGCGCACCTTGTCCAGCGTATCGAGATCGGCGGGCACGCTTTTCGGATTGGCCACCAGCAACGCCGCGACGTGCACGCTCATGTCGCCGCTTTCCGACAACGCTTTATAAGCCGGCAGCACGCCGACGGTTTTTTCGGTGGGTTTGAGCGCGAACACCGCTTCGCCCGGTGCGGCGTTGGCGGCCGGATCCATCCACGCGGTGATGCCGAGGCTGTTGTTGTAGCGCACCGCTGATTTCGCGGCCTTCAACATGTCGGCGGGGCTTGGCACCGGCATTTTCGAGGCGACCCGATCCCAACCGGCATCGACCACAAAACCGTTCGGCTCGCCGCTGGCCAATTTGCCGATGGTGTCTTTTTCCGCGTCGGGCAGTGTTTTCAGCAGGGCCGCGTCAATCCCGGCACGCTTGAGCATCACATTGTTGGACCACGCCGTGTGGTGGTCGCTGCCGATAAACACCACCGGCACATCGGCCCATTCGCCGCTGTTGAAGGTTTTGCCCAACGCCTCGGCCTGTGCCCAATAGGCCGAACTCATGCCGGCAATGCTCAACACATCGCCGTGTTTGGCCTTGCCGTCCTCACGCCAGTCGCGCAGACGTTTTTGCAGTTCGTCGAGGTCGACGATTTCGTCTTCCATGTTCGCCGAAGTCATTTCCAGACCGCCGAAAATCGCGTGGGAATGGCTGTCGATCAGGCCGGGCATCAGCGCTTTGCCCTTGAGGTCGATGACTTGAGTGCCGGGTTCGATCAGCGCTTTGATCTGCGCATCGGTGCCGACTTTCAGCACTTTACCGTTCTCTACGGCGAGGGCCTGAACCTTGGGTTGCGCGCGGTCGGCGGTGAAAATCTTGCCGTTGAGCAGGATCAGATCAGGGGCGGCCATGGCTTCCATCGAGGCAAAACTTACAGCGACTACCAACAGACTCGGGATGAATCTTTTCATTGAAGATTTCCTTGTTATTGCGTCTGATGGCGAGATTAGTGGCTGTCAGCGGCTGACAGAACGCCTCCCTCACGAAAAACGTTTTTGCCTGAATGGAAAAAGCATGGACAAGTTGGGCGCATTAAAGATGTTCGTGGTCACCGCGCAGCTCGGCAGTTTCAGCCGCGCCGCCGAGCAGTTGGGCAAGACCCCGTCGGCGCTGACCAAAGCGGTCAATCATCTGGAGTCGGAGCTGGGCGCGCGGCTGTTCGAGCGCAGCACGCGGCGGATTCTGCTCACGGAAATCGGCCGTGTGTACCTGGAAACCGCGCGACTGGTGTTGCAGCGACTCGACGAGGCCAGTGAAGAAATCGAGCAGTTGCAGCACGGCTTGCGCGGCAGCCTGAAAATCACTGCGCCGCTGGCCTATGGGCGGGCGTTTCTCGATCAAGTGTGTGACGGCTTTTTGCAGCAATACCCGCAAATCAGCCTGCAGGTGGATCTGTGCGATGCATTCGTCAATTTGCTGGAAAGTGGTTATGACCTGGCGTTGCGCGAGGGGCACGATGATTTGCCGGGGCTGATTGCGCGGGTGGTGGGCAGCAATCGTCTGGCGCTGTGCGGCAGCCCGAAATACTTGGCGCGCAAGGGTTTGCCGGTGAATCCGCAAACCCTTGAACAGCATGAGTGGCTGCTTTATCAGCATCCGTTGCTGAGCCGCGAATTCTGGTGGGCCGAACGCGATGGCCAGCGTTTGAGTCTGGCGCAACCCACGGCGCCGTTGTTGCGCAGCGATAATTACGATTTGTTGCTGGCCAGTGCGTTGGCCGGACGAGGATTGCTGCACACGCCGCTGTGGAGCGCCGCGCCGTACATTGCCGACGGGCGACTGGTGCGGGTAATGGCTGATTACGAAATCGACCCGGACACCTTTGGCCCGCACATTCTGGCGGTGTACCCGAGCCATCGGCGGGCCACGGCCAAGGTTGTCGCCTTCATTGATTACATCGCCGAATTCCTAGCCGAACGTGGCTTAAGCTGACTGATCGTTCCCACGCTCTGCGTGGGAATGCCTCTGGGGACGCTCTGCGTCCAGTGACGCGGAGCGTCACGGGCTGCATTTCCACGCGGAGCGTGGGAACGATCAACGTGGTGTGGGCCGACCTGCGGCGCTTGTCAGGAAAAAACCAAAAGAGTACAAATGTACTCCATGACGAACCTCACTCCCCGCCGTACCGCCATCCTGACCTTTATCCGCGATCGAATCGCCGAACACGGTCAGCCCCCAAGCCTCGCTGAAATCAGCGAGGCTTTTGGTTTTGCCTCGCGCAGCGTGGCGCGCAAGCATGTGCTCGCGCTGACTGAAGCCGGTTTTATCGAGGTCAATCCCAATCAGGCCCGGGGCATTCGTTTGCTCGGTCAGCCGCCGCGCCCCGAACTGCTCGACATTCCTGTGCTCGGCCGCGTCGCTGCCGGTGCGCCAATCGGCGCCGATGCCGAGATCCATAGCCGTTTGATGCTCGACCCGGCGCTGTTCTCGCGCACACCCGATTACATGCTGCGGGTGCAGGGCGATTCGATGATCGAGGATGGCATTCTCGACGGTGATCTGGTTGGCGTGCGGCGTAATTCCGAAGCGCTCAACGGCCAGATCGTCGTGGCGCGGCTCGACGGTGAAGTCACCATCAAACGCTTCGAACGGGTTGGCGACGAAGTGCGCTTGTTGCCGCGCAACCCGGCGTATCGGCCGATTGTCGTGCGTGACGATCAGGATCTGGCCATCGAAGGGGTGTTCTGCGGTCTGGTGAGGCAAGGCTGATGGGCGCCGTCGTTGCGTTGGATACGCTGTTCAATGGCGGCCAGGTCTGGAAGGGCCGGCCTGCGCCTCCGGCAGCCAGCCCGCAACCGACCGGGCACGCCGCGCTGGACGCGGCACTGCCCAGCGGTGGCTGGCCGGAAGCGGCGCTGAGCGAAATCCTCCTGGCCGGCCCCGGTGTCGGTGAACTGCAACTGGTCTGGCCGACGCTGGCGCGATTGTCGGCCGCGGGTGAGCGCATTGTGCTGGTGGCGCCACCGTTCGTGCCGTATCCGCAGGCATGGGAAAGCGCTGGGGTCGATTTGCGCCAGTTATCAGTGATTCAGGCCAGTGAGCGCGATGCCTTGTGGGCGGCGGAACAGTGTTTGCGTTCAGGCAGTTGCGGCGCGGTGCTGTGTTGGCCGCACAAGGCCGATGATCGTGCGTTGCGGCGTTTGCAAGTGGCGGCGGAAACCGGTCAGACCCTGGCCTTTGCCTGGCGACCGTTGAGCGAAGCGGTCAATCCGTCACCAGCGGCGTTGCGCATCGCCATCGACGCCAAACCCGCACAATTGCGCGTGCTCAAGTGCCGTGGCGGCTTGGCGCGTACGACGCCGATTGCCTTTGCCGTGGGTCATTGAGGTCAGCATGCGCTGGGTCTGTATTCTTTTTCCGCAATTGGCCTTGGACGCGGTGCTGCGTCAGCGCGCTGATCCGGATGAACCGTTAGTGCTGCTCAGCGGCCCGGCTCAGCGGCGAGTCCTGCAAGCAGTCAACCCGGCCGCGCGCAAACTTGGCTTGCGTGCCGGACAGTCGATGACCGCCGCTCAGGCGATGAGCAAAGGTTTTGCCACCGCTGATTACGAGGCCGCCGAAGTCGAACACTGGCAGCAGTTTCTCGCGGCGTGGGCTTACGGTTTCAGCGCGCAAGTCAGCGTGCATTACCCGCGCACCGTGGTGTTCGAGATCGAGTCCAGCCTTGGTCTGTTTGGTTCCTGGGCGCAGTTAGAAGCGCGTTTGCGCAAGGAACTGACCGAGTTGGGTTTCCGCCATCGCATCGTTGCCGCCCCCAATCCAGTGGCGGCGCGGGTGCTGGCCAATGCTTACGATGGTTTAGTGGTGCCCGACGGCGAAGCTTTGCAGCATCACCTCGGCCAGTTGCCCGTTGACCGCGTCGGCCTCGAACCGGGCGTGGCCACAGCATTGTCGCGCATGGGCCTGCGCAACCTCAGTCAGGTGCAGAGCCTGCCGCGTCAGGCGCTGGCCCGGCGTTTCGAAGCGCAGATGCTTAAACACCTCGACACCTTGTTCGGTGCACGACCACTGGCGCTGGAGTTTTACCTGCCGCCGGATCGTTTTGATGTACGCATCGAACTCAACTTCGACGTGCAATCGCATCAGGCCTTGTTGTTCCCGTTACGGCGTTTGACCGGTGATCTGTCGGCGTTCCTTTGTGGTCGCGACAGCGGCGTGCAGCGTTTCGATCTGCATCTGGAACATGTCGGGCTGCCGGACACCGTGATCAAAGTCGGCCTGCTCAGCGCCGAACGTGATCCGGCGATGCTTTTCGAACTGGCGCGTGGGCGGCTGGAGCAAGTGCAGGTCGAGGCGCCGGTGCGCGGCTTTCGTCTGCGCGCCGAAGATCTGCCGAGTTTCGTCCCGCAGTTTCAGGAGCTGTTCGATGACCGCCCGCAGCAGACGCTGCCGTGGGAGCAATTGCGCGAACGCCTGCGTGCGCGTCTGGGTGATGACGCTGTGCAGGGTTTGCGCTTTCAGGCTGATCATCGACCGGAGTGCGCTTGGCAGCACGGCGTCGATAAACAGCGCTGCGCCGTGTTGCCCGGCGTGCACCGTCCGGGCTGGTTGCTCGGTGAGCCGCAGAGTGTGCCGCAAGGTTCGGCGCGGATCCTCATGGGCCCGGAGCGCATCGAATCCGGCTGGTGGGACGGTGACGATGTACGCCGCGATTATTACCTGATCCAGAACCGCGCCGGTCAGCAAGGCTGGGCGTATCGCGCGGTGGGTGAGGGCGGGCCGTTGTGGCTGCAAGGCTGGTTCGCATGAGTGACGGCTATGCCGAATTGCACTGCCTGTCGAACTTCAGTTTCCAGCGCGGTGCCTCCAGTGCCCTTGAGCTGTTTCAACGGGCAAAAAAACACGGCTATCAGGCGCTGGCGATCACCGATGAATGCACGCTGGCCGGGATCGTCCGGGCCTGGCAAGCGGCGAAATCGGTTGAGCTGCCGCTGATTATCGGCAGTGAAGTGCGCATCGAAAGCGGCCCGAAACTGGTGTTGCTGGTGGAGAGTCTCGCCGGTTATCAGGCGCTGTGCGGCTTGATCACTCGCGCCCGGCGGCGCACGCAAAAAGGTCAGTATCAGGTACTGCGCGAAGATTTCAGCGAGCCGCTGCCGGGGTTGCTGGTGTTGTGGGTGCCGGACTCGCTGGATGACGTGGAAGAGGGCCGCTGGCTGAAGCAGACGTTCGGCGAGCGCCTGTGGCTGGCGGTGCAATTGCATCGTGGCCAGGACGATGAGCAGCGTTTGGCGAGGTTGTTGAGTCTGGCCGGCGAACTGCAGATTCCCGCCGTGGCCAGCGGTGATGTGCACATGCACGCCCGTGGCCGGCGCGCCCTGCAAGACACCATGACTGCGATCCGTCATCACGTGCCGGTGGCCGGGGCCGGGTTGCGCCTGCATCCCAATGGCGAGCGGCATTTGCGCAGTGTTGAGGTGTTGCGCGAACTGTATCCGCCAGCACTGCTGGAGGCGTCGGTGACTCTGGCCCGGCGCTGCACTTTCGATCTCGGCGAGTTGCGTTATCAGTACCCGAAAGAGTTGGTGCCGGAGGGGCACAGCGCCAGTTCCTGGCTGCGACAACTGACGAAAGAGGGCATCGCCTGGCGTTGGAAGAAGGGCGCGCCCTTCAAGGTGTTGCGGCAGATCAACAAGGAATTGCAGCTGATCGCCGAGCTCGGCTACGAAAGCTACTTCCTCACCGTGCATGACGTGGTGCGCTTTGCCCGCGAGCAAAAAATCCTCTGTCAGGGCCGTGGCTCGGCGGCCAACTCGGCGGTGTGTTTTGCCTTGGGCATCACCGAGATTAATCCGGATCACACCACGTTGCTGTTCGAGCGGTTCATGTCAAAAGAGCGCAACGAGCCGCCGGACATCGACGTCGACTTCGAGCACGAACGCCGCGAAGAAGTCCTGCAATACGTGTTTCGCCGTTATGGCCGTCATCGTGCGGCGCTGACGGCGGTGGTCAGCACCTATCACGCGGCCGGTGCCGTACGCGACGTGGCCAAGGCCTTGGGCCTGCCACCGGATCAGATCAACGCGCTGGCCGATTGTTGCGGCCACTGGAGCGACGAAACGCCACCGCTGGAGCGTTTGCTTGAGGGCGGCTTCGACCCTGACAGCCCGGTACTGCGGCGAGTGCTGAGCCTGACCGGCCAATTGATCGGTTTCCCCCGGCACCTTTCACAACACCCCGGCGGGTTCGTGATTTCCGAGCAACCGCTGAGCATGCTGGTGCCGGTCGAAAATGCGGCGATGGCCGACCGCACGATCATTCAGTGGGACAAGGACGACCTCGACGCGGTCGGCCTGCTCAAGGTGGATATCCTTGCCCTCGGCATGCTCAGTGCGATTCGCCGCTGCTTCGACCTGCTGCGCCGGCATCGCAATCAGGATTTGAGCCTGGCGACGATTCCTTCCGAAGACAAACCGACCTACGAAATGATCAGCCGCGCCGACACCATCGGCGTGTTCCAGATCGAATCGCGGGCGCAGATGTCGATGCTGCCGCGCCTGAAACCGGCGACGTTTTACGACTTGGTGATCGAGGTCGCCATCGTCCGGCCGGGGCCGATTCAGGGTGGCATGGTGCACCCGTACCTGCGCCGACGAAACAAGGAAGAAGAGGAAACCTACCCGTCGCCGGAGCTGGAAGTGGTGCTCAAACGCACCCTCGGCGTGCCGCTATTTCAGGAACAGGTGATGCAGATCGCCATTGTCGCCGCCGATTACAGCCCCGGCGAGGCGGATCAGTTGCGCCGTTCGATGGCCGCGTGGAAACGTCACGGTGGACTTGAGCCGCACAAGGAACGACTGGCCGCCGGCATGAAGAAAAACGGCTACACGCCGGAGTTCGCCGCGCAGATTTTCGAGCAGATCAAAGGCTTCGGCAGTTACGGTTTTCCTGAGTCTCACGCCGCCAGTTTTGCCTTGCTGACCTACGCCAGTTGCTGGCTCAAGTGCCACGAACCGGCTGCGTTCGCTTGTGCGCTGATCAACAGCTGGCCGATGGGTTTTTACAGCCCGGATCAGATCCTGCAGGACGCGCGCCGGCATCATTTGCAGATTCGCCCGGTCGATGTGCGCGCCAGCGATTGGGATTGCAGCCTGGAACCGATTGCCGGGGCACAACCGGCGATCCGCATGGGCTTGCGCATGATCAAGGGCTTTCGCGAAGACGATGCCCGGCGCATTGAATCTGCACGCTCGCGCGGAGTATTTGCCGACATCGCCGACCTCGGCGAACGGGCCGCGCTCGACAGTCGGGCGCAGGCGTTGTTGGCGGATTCCGGCGCGTTGCGCGGCCTGGCTGGGCACCGGCATCGGGCGCGTTGGGAAGTCGCCGGGGTGCAGAAACAACTGGGATTATTTGCTGGCTTGCCGAGTCAGGAAGAGCCTGATGTAGTGCTGCCCAAGCCGAGTGTCGGTGAGGATTTGCACGCGGATTACACAACGATTGGCACCACGCTGGGCCCGCATCCTCTGGCGCTGTTGCGCGGTGAATTGAAGGCACTTCGCTGCCGCAGTTCGCAGGAGTTGCTCGATGTCGAGCATGGCCGGCCGGTGAGCGTTGCCGGACTGGTCACCGGGCGGCAACGACCGGGTACCGCCAGTGGCGTGACCTTCGTGACCCTGGAAGATGAGTTCGGCAACGTCAACGTGGTGGTCTGGCGCGACTTGGCTGAGCGTCAACGGCAGGTGCTGGTCGGTTCGCAACTGCTCAAGGTGGATGGCCGCTGGGAGCGCCAAGGCGAAGTCCGCCATTTGATTGCCGGACGCCTTAGCGACCTCAGCCCACTGCTTAATGGCATCCGCGTGCAAAGCCGCGATTTCCACTGACGTCTCCTTTCAGCCGCACCACAATCCTGTAGGAGCTGAGCTTGCTCGCGAAGGCGATTTGTCGGTTTAAAAATGAATCGCCTGACGCACCGCCTTCGCGGGCAAGCCTTGCTCCTACAGGCATCGTGCCAGTCAAATTGATGGCGTCAAAAATATCTGTTCGCAATGATGGCACTTTGTCATAATGCCGCCCCTTTCAAGCTCCCACCCCACGTTGCCGTGCCGGGACACACCGTTTTTCAAGAAGGAATACTCAGTGAGAATGATCTCCCGGATGTTGGTCTCAGGCGTTGCTATTGCCGTGCTCGGCACGTTGGCCGGCACCCTTGCTGGTTGCGCCACCGAAAGCTCGCGCGCGTTGCCAGTGGCCAAGGTTGAAAGTGCCTCTCAAGTCTGGACTGGCGTACGTGTGCCGATGGCCGTGGGCAAGTTCGACAACCGCTCCAGCTACATGCGCGGGATCTTCTCTGATGGCGTCGATCGTCTCGGCGGCCAGGCCAAAACCATCCTGATCACCCACTTGCAGCAGACCAACCGCTTCAGCGTGCTGGATCGCGACAACATGGGCGAGATCCAGCAGGAAGCGGCGATCAAGGGCCAGGCCCAGCGCTTGAAGGGTGCTGATTACGTGGTCACCGGTGACGTTACCGAGTTCGGCCGCAAAGAAATTGGCGATCACCAGTTGTTCGGCATTCTTGGCCGTGGCAAAACCCAGATCGCGTACGCCAAGGTCAACCTGAACATCGTCAACATCAGCACTTCCGAAGTGGTGTATTCCACGCAAGGCGCTGGCGAGTACGCCTTGTCCAACCGCGAAATCGTTGGCTTCGGCGGCACCGCAGCTTACGACTCCACCCTCAACGGCAAAGTACTGGATCTGGCCATGCGCGAGGCGATCAATCGTCTGGTCGATGGCATGAACGCCGGTGCCTGGAAGCCGGGCAACTGATCGACGCCCATTCATTGCAAGGAGCAACACCCATGAATTCGACGTTGTCGCGCTCGCTGATGGCGCTGACGCTGGCCGCCAGTGCCTTGCTGGCCGGTTGTGCCGGCCCGAAAACCCTGTACCAGTGGGAAGACTACCAACCGCAGGTCTACGAATACTTCAAAGGCGAAGAGCCGAAAGAAGCGCAGGCCGAAGTGCTCGAACGTGACCTGCAAAAGATCCGCTCTACCGGCAAAGCCGTGCCGCCGGGTTACCACGCCCACCTTGGCTTGCTCTACCTGAGCATGGGCAAGGACGATCAGATGGTGCAGCAGTTCAACACCGAGAAAGCGCTGTTCCCCGAGTCCGGCCCGTACATGGATTTTCTGCTTAAAAACGCCAAGACCGGAGACGCCAAATGATCTCGCGTACCCTCAAGTTACTCGCCGCTGGTTTGGCCCTCACCGTACTCGGTGGCTGTGTTGCGCCGAAAACCGTCGACTATTCGGCGTACAAACAGGCACGCCCGAAGACCATTCTGGTGCTGCCGCCGCTGAACACCTCGCCGGATGTGAAGGCCTCTTACAGCCTGCTGTCGCAAGTGACGTTCCCGCTGGCCGAGGCCGGTTATTACGTGTTGCCGATCGCGCTGGTGGATGAAACTTTCCGCCAGAACGGCCTGACCACCCCAGACGATATCCATCAGGCACCGCCGAACAAATTGAAGGAAATCTTCGGTGCGGACGCGGCGCTGTATATCACTGTGACCGAGTACGGCACGCGTTATCTGGTGATCAGCAGTGAAACCGCCGTGACCGCGACGGCGAAACTGGTGGATCTGAAAAGCGGCACCACGCTGTGGACAGGTTCGGCGCGGGCGTCGAGCGAAGAGGGTGGCAACAACGGTGGCGGCGGTTTGATCGGCATGCTGATCACCGCAGCGGTGAAGCAGATCATCAACAGTTCGACCGATGCCGGTTACCCGATTGCCGGTGTGGCGAGCAATCGTCTGCTCTCGGCCGGTCAGCACGCAGGCCTGCTGTACGGCCCGCGTTCGCCGAAATACGGCACTGACTGAAAGATCAAAAGATCGCAGCCTGCGGCAGCTCCTACAGGGGGAATGCATTGATCTTTCCCACGCTCTGCGTGGGAACGCATCCCGTGACGCTCCGCGTCACAGTGGACGCAGAGCGTCCATGGCGGCATTCCTACGCGGAGCGTAGGAACGATCAGTAGGAGCTGCCGAAGGCTGCGATCTTTTGCTGTTGGTTTATTTGGCGGCTGGCCAAAACCGTTCGCCACCGCCCGGTGCTTCCGTCCACGCTTGCAACGAGCGGGTCGGCAGGTCGAAATAATCACGGGTGCGCGCATAACCATGGCCGCCCATACGCCCAATCGCATCCAGCCCCAATTGATCGATGTACAAGGTTTTCGGATCGATCAGCTCATCGCGCACATGCGCCATCAACACTTCACCGAAAATGATCTCCCGCGACTGACCGATGTTCAGCGCCATCATCCGCCGGCACTCCAGCGCCACTGGCGCCTCACCAATGCGTGGGCATTTCACCGTGGTACCGGGAATCGCCGTCAGGCCTGCAGCGGTCAACTCATCGAAACCCGGAGCAAACGGCACGGCACACACGTTCATGGCCTCCACCAACGCGTCGCTGACGATGTTCACGGTGAATTCCTGATTCAGCTGAATATTGCGCGTGGTGTCTTTCGGGCTCTGATCGCCATAGTTCTCCACGCCCAGTGCCAGGATCGGTGGATCCGCCGACAGTGCATTGAAGAAGCTGAACGGCGCGGCATTGATCCGGCCCTCGCCATCGATGGTGGTCACCAGCGCAATCGGCCGAGGCACGACGCTGCCAATGAGAATCTTGTATTTTTCCCGTGGGCTGAGCTGGCTGAAATCGAAACTGTGCATGGCAAAAACCTCTAGGAAAGTGGATCGATGGCGCTCAATGGCGCGTCGGCGCTGTAGTCATCGGCGAACGGAATGGACGGCTGGAACAGGGTTTTCCAGCCCGGCCGGGTAAACGCGCGGTCGCTGTGGCTGCGCATGAGTTTTTCGTATTGAAGTTGGGCCTGACGTTGCAGGGCGGGGTAGTCGACGCCGGTGACCTGACCGTCGTGCATCACACAACGACCGTCGATGTAACTGGCGACGCAATCGTCGCCGCGCCCGGCCAGCAGCAAGTTTTTCAAAGGGTCGAACAATGGCCCCAGATGAAGGCCGCGCAGACTGAATACGGTAATGTCGGCTTTGGCGCCGGGGGCCAGTCGACCGAGGTCATCGCGACCCAACGCCCGCGCGCCACCGAGGGTCGCGGCGTTGTACAGATCGAGGCTGCTGGTCAACGCCGAGCCGCCCTCCATCAGCCGTGCAATGTTCAAACCGTGGCGCATGTTTTCCAGCAGATCCGCCGGCCAGGTGTCGGTGCCGAGGGCGAAGTTGATGCCCTTGGCGCGGTAGCGACCGAACGAGTTCAGCGCTTCGCCGTCACGGGCAAACACCAACGGGCAATGCACCAGACTCGCACCGCCGTCGATCAGCCGTTGCAAATCATCGTCGCCAGCGGTGTAAATGCCGTGCGGCAGCAGACTGCGCGGCGTGAGCAAGTCCAGTTGCTGCAACCACTCCAGCGGTGACGCGCCGCGCAATTGCTCAACCATCGCCACTTCGCTGAGCGCCTGACAGCAATGCAGACGCATCGGCGCATTCAGTTCGCGGCTCAGCGCGGCGGTGCGTTGCAGCAATGCGGGTGTGCAGGTCTGGATGCGATCCGGCAGCAGCGCGCCACGAATCAAACCGTCATGGGCGCCGTCGAAATTCTTGAAAAAGCGTTCTGCCGCATCCAGTCCGGCCAGCCCGCGAGCTTCATCCCAGTGATGGGCGAGGGTACCGTCGGCCTGCCAGTAACTCATGCCACTCATGTAGCAGGGGCCGAGGTAAGTGCGTAAACCGAGTTCACCGGCAACGTCTGCGACAGCGGTGAATTCGTCGTAGGTTTCCGCCCATTCGCGGTAGTACATCGAGGTGATCGGCATGGCCGTGGTGATGCCGTTGCGGATCAACTGGGTGAAGGCGTAGCGGTATTTGAAGACTTCTTCTTCGGCGCTGTAAGTCTCACGTGGGCCGGCGGCCAGATACTCGGATGACCACATGCGGCCCATGGCGCGTTCGTCGCCGTTGTCCAGCGTCAGCACCGTGGAGTCGAGATCGCCCAGCGCGTCGAGGTCGATGAAGCCCGGGCCGATCAGCGCATTGCCGTAATCGATCCACTGATCCACCGCCCCGGCATAACCGCGCCCGACGAATTCGATACGCGAACCCGAAAACACCACTTCACCGTCGCGCCACAGCACATGTTGCGCGCCGTCGAAACCGACCACGCAACTGGCCTTGAGACCGATGCGTTTCACAGACGGCTGCTCAGCAAGCGGCCACCTTCGGCGATCAACGTGCCACCGCGATAGACCTGACGCAACGGCCGCGCCACGACCGCCTCGCCCAGCGTCTCAACCGGCATCAGCAAGAAGTCCGCACGCTGACCAATTGTAAAACCGTAATCCTCGATACCCAGCGCCCGCGCACCATTCACCGTGGCCGCCTCGAACGCCGCCGTCAGCTCATCGTCCTTGCCCAGATCAAAGCGAAACGCCAACAACATCGCCCGTTCGAGCATGTCGCCATTGCCCATCGGCGACCACGCATCGCGAATGCCGTCGGAACCCAGGCAGACATTGACGCCGACCTCACGCAACGCAAGAAACGGCGGCACAGCGGTGTCGGCCGGCGCCGAACTCATCAGTGAAATCCCCAGCGCCGCCAAGCGCTCGGCAACTGGTTTCACCTGGCTCCACGGCAGCATGCCGAGGCAGTAGGCGTGGCTGATCATCACCCGGTTTTGCAGGTTGAAACGCTCGGTGTAATCAGCGATCAGCGCGATTTGCCACAGGCCCAGCTCACCTTTGTCGTGCAGGTGAATATCGACGCCACGGCCGAATTCAGCCGCGAGTTTGAAAACGAAATCGAGCTGCGCGATCGGATCGTTGTCGATGCCGCACGGGTCGAGCCCGCCGACGTTTTCCACGCCCAGCGCCATTGCTTCACGCATCAGTTCGGCGGTACCGGGGCGGCTGATCAAACCGGTTTGCGGGAACACCACCAGTTGCAGGTCGATCAGGTCTTTGTAGCGTTCGCGCAATTGCTGCATGGCTTCGACGTGACGCAGACCGAATTCCGGGTCGATATCGACGTGGCAGCGCATGGTCAGCGAACCACGGGCGATGCAGTTTTCCAACAGGGCGCCGGCGCGTTCGGCGATGGGCGCGGTGACTTCGCGGAGGATGCGGCGCTCGTTGCTGATGTAGTCCTTGAGCGTCGGCCCCGCACTGTTTGGGCGCCAGGGTTGGCCGTAGAGGGTTTTGTCGAGGTGGACGTGGCTTTCGACCAATGCGCTGGTGAGCAGTTGATTGTGGCCGTCGATGTCGCTGGTGGACAGCGGCGAATTGCTGGCCGGACGGCGTTGGCTGAAGCGGCCGTTTTCGATGAGCAGGTCTTCGGCGGCGGCGCCGTAGGGGCGCACGTTGCGTAGCCAGTGTGGCTGGGTCATACAAACCTCATTCAGGTCTTCAAATGATGTGTTGGTCGGGCGGGCCTCTTCGCGAGCAAGCCCGCTCCCACATGGGCTCAGTGTTGAGCTCAAAATTTGTGGGTAACCAAAATCCCCTGTGGGAGCGGGCTTGCTCGCGAAGGCCGCGCCTCGGTTTCAGATCGAGCAATCAGCCTTTGAGCTTCGACCAAATCCGATCCTGCAGCTCCCGCGCCTTGTTGCTGCATTCCTTCTCAGGCCGCAGACGCGAGGCGTATTCCTCCGGCATGTTGATCGCGTCCATCACCTTCCACTTCGGATCGAGCAACGAATCGCTCTGAATCCCGTTGGCGTAAGCAATGGCGTTCGACACGGCAGCGGCGTTCTCCGGCTTCATCATCCAGTCGATAAAAATCTTCGCGTTACCCGGGTGCGGGGCGCTTTTCGGTACGGCGAAGTTGTCCTGGAACATCGCCACGCCTTCACGCGGATAGACGTACTTGATCGTGCTCTTCTGCAAGGTCGCCCGGGCGGTCGAGCCGTTCCAGTTCTGCATCATGATCACCTCGCCCGAGGCCATGCGGTCGACGGTGTTGTCGGAGCTGTACATCTTCAAAAACGGCTTCTGCTTTTGCAGCAATTCCAGAATGCGTTTGGCGTCCTGCGGGTTTTCGCTGCATTCGTCGACGTTCAGGTAATGGCTGGCGGCGTTGATCACGCTGCTCGATGTGTCCAGCGCGGCGAGTTGGCCTTGCAGCTCTTTGCGCGGTTCGAAGAACTCTTTCCACGAGTCATCCAGTTTGCCGCCGGGCACCCGCGCGCTGTCGTAAGAGAACCCGGTGGTGCCCCACAAATACGGCGCCGAGAACTTGCGCCCCGGATCGAAACTCGGATCGCGGAACGGTTCTTTGACGTACTGGAAATTGCTCAGGGTAGGCGTGTCGATTTCCATCAACAGATCCTGCTTGATCAACGTCTGCATGATCGACTGCGACGGCACGATCACGTCATACGCGGCGCCGCCGGCCTGCAATTTCGCGAGCAGGGTTTCGTTGCTGTCGTAACCGTCCATGGTCACCTTGATCCCGGTTTCCTTCTCGAACTTGGCCAACAATTCGACCGGGTAGTAATCGGTCCAGTTGTAGAAAAACAGCTCTTTCGGTTCGGCGGCGTGGGCGCTGAACGCGGTGAAACAACTCAGGGCCAGACCGGACATTGCCAACCGCATGCTTTTGATTTTCATGAACAGAGCGCTCCAGATTTATTGTTGTTTACCGCGTTGGCCCAGCCAGAAGGCCAGCACCACCAGGACGATGGAAATCAGCAGCATCAGCGTCGAAATCGCGTTGATTTCCGGGGTCACGCCAGCCTTGATCGCCGAGAAGATGTACACCGGCAACGTCGTCGAACCCGGGCCGGCGACGAAGAAGGTCATGATGAAATCGTCGAGGCTGACCACGAACGCCAGCACCGCACCGGACAACACCGCCGGCCACAGCAGCGGCAAGGTCACGCGGCGGAACACCTGCCACGGATTGGCGTACAGATCGTTCGCCGCTTCCAGCAGGCTCTTGTCCAGATCGTTGAGCCGCGCACGGATCGGCAAGTAAGCGAAAGGAATGCAGAAGCCGATGTGCGCGACGATCACCGTGAGCAAACCGAGCTTGATGCCGAGTGCCATAAACAGCAGCAACGTCGCCACAGCGGTGACGATTTCCGGCAGGATCAGCGGCAGGTTGATCCCGCCCTCGACCATTTTCTGCCCGTAGAACGGTCGGTACGTGGCCAGCGCCGCGAGCAGTGCAATCGCCGTGGCGCAGACCGTGGCGATGGTGGCGACGATGATCGAATTCAGCGCCGCCGTCTGAATCGACGGGTTGGCCAGAATTCGCCCGTACCAGGCAAAGGAAAACTCGGTCCACACCGTCGCCGAACGGTTGGCGTTGAAGCTGTAAGCGATCAACACGAAGATCGGCAGGTACAGATAGGCGAGGATCAGCAGGCTGATTTCGCGGGTTGCCGGGAGTTTTTTCAGGTGCAGGGAAATCATGCTTTCGCCCCCCGATTAATAGTCTTCGCCGTGCGACGGCTGTACAGCGCGTAAAGCACCAGCGACACCAGCAGAATCGCCAGCAACAGGAACGACAGCGAACTGCCCAGTGGCCAGTTGCGCGCGGTGCCGAACTGCTGCTGGATCAGGTTGCCGATCATCAGCGTCTTGCCGCCGCCGAGAATCGCCGGAGTGATGAACGCGCCGAGGCTCGGCACAAACACCAGCAACGCGCCGGCGATCACACCGGGCATCGACAGCGGCAGGATGATGCGGCGCAACGCGTGCCAGCGATTCGCCCCGAGGTCGTAAGCGGCTTCGACCAGACGCCAGTCGAGTTTCTCCAGCGTCGAATAGATCGGCAGAATCATGAACGGCAGGAAGCTGTAGACCAGACCGACACTCACCGCGAAATCGTTGTAGAGCAGGGTGATGCCGCCGGCGCTGGGGAACAGCGCGTTAAGGCTTTGCGCAACCCAGCCGTGTTCGCGCAGGATGATCAGCCACGCGTAGTTGCGGATCAGCAGGTTGGTCCAGAACGGAATGGTGATGAGCAACACCATCAAATTGCGTCGGCGCGGGGTCAGGCTCGACATCCACAACGCCACCGGAAAACCGAACAGGAAACACAACACGGTGGTGCCACCGGCCTGCAGCACCGAGCGCAGCAACGCTTGGGCATAGACCCAATTCAGTTCCAGTTCACCGTCAAAACCTTCCTGAAAAAACAGCTGCACGTAGCTTTGCAGTTGCCATGGCGCTTGCCAGTCGACGCCGCCGTAAGTATTGCGCGGTAGCAGGCTGATGTAGCCCATGATCCCCAGCGGAATGGCGATCAGGGCGAGCAGGGTCAACACCACCGGGCTGAGCAACAGCGCGCGGTTGAGGGCAGGGGAAGTGCTGCTGACGCTCATCTCAGGCCTCCATCAACAGGCAGGCGTGCGGCGGCAGGTGCACGGCGACGCGTTCACCGACCGCGCGGCCGGGGTTCAGGCCTTCGTTGTTTTCACGCAGCATGACTTTGATGTCGTTGTTCAGGCGGCACTGGTACAGCGTCGCCGTGCCGACGTAGAGCACCGCTTCGATGACGCCACGCAGGTGATGCGGCTGGCTGGCGTCGACCAGTTGCGAGCGCTCCGGGCGAAACGCCAGTTGCACGCTGCTGCCGGCGAAGCTCTGTTGCTGACAGGGGATTTCGATTGGCATGCCGTTGGGCACGAAGAGTTTTTCGTTGTGTTCGCCGTGCTTGAGCTGGCCGGGCAAGAAGTTGATATCGCCGATAAACTGCGCGACGAAACGGTGTTTGGGGTGCTCGTAGATATCGGTCGGGGTGCCGATCTGCAGGATCTTGCCGGCCGACATCACCGCAATGCGATCGGACAGGGTCAGCGCTTCTTCCTGATCGTGGGTGACGAAAATGAAGGTGATCCCGGCTTCTTTCTGTACGCGCTTGAGTTCGACCTGCATTTCTTTGCGCAGCTTGAGGTCAAGCGCAGACAACGGCTCGTCGAGCAACAGCACTTTCGGTTTCGGCGCCAAGGCCCGGGCCAGAGCCACGCGCTGCTGTTGGCCACCGGACAATTCAGCGGGTTTGCGCCCGGCCAGATGCTCCATTTGCACCAGCGCGAGCATTTCGTTGACGCGATCCGGAATCAACTTGCGATCAAGACCCTGCATCTCGAGGCCGAAGGCGATATTCTGCGCCACACTCATGTGCGGAAACAGCGCGTAACTCTGGAACACCGTGTTGACCCGGCGCTTGAATGGCGGCAGATCGTTGACCGGTTCACCGGCCAAACGAATCTCGCCTTCACTGACGTGCTCGAAGCCGGCGATGGTGCGCAGCAGGGTGGTTTTGCCGCAGCCCGAAGGGCCAAGCAGGGTAAAGAATTCGTTGTCGGCGATGTTCACCGAAACATTGTCGAGGGCCGGCGCGAGGCCTGGATCATCAGAGTATCGTTTTGAGACGTTGCGCACTTCAATTGCTATTGGTTGACCCATATTGGTGCAATCCTCTATTTATTGTATGCAATATCTGAATGCAATTTAGAAATACCCGGATTAATCTGCGTGTGCAACCCCCTTTTTCTTTGGCCAGCGATCGCCAGGGGTTGGTTGCCCGACGCTAAAGGAGTGTTTGAATGACCGAGAAGAAACTGGAAACCACGGTCGACCGCGTCTACCAAGGGGTTTACGAGGCGATCAGCAAGCGCTCGTTGCGCCCGGGGATGAAGCTGGGCGAGGCCTCATTGGCCGATTTATTCAATGTCAGCCGCACGTCGGTTCGCGCCGCGTTGAAGCAACTGGAGGCCGATGGCCTGGTTACCACCGAGCCCAACAAAGGTGCGTCGGTGTCATTGCCGAGCAATGAAGAGATCCGTTCGCTGTTCGAAACCCGCCGGCTGATCGAGATCGGCATCGTCACCGAACTGTGCCGACGCAAGGACAGCGCGGCGATGCAGGACTTGCGTGAACATTTATTGCTGGAAGACGAAGCACACGCTGCCGGTGACCACGAACGGTTGATTCATCTGCTCGGCGAGTTCCACATCAAACTGGCGCGCAGCCTCAATAACCCGGTGTTGCTCGACTGGTTCCAGAAGCTGATCTCGCGCGCCTCGCTGTATGCCGCCGCACTGGACGACGACAGCCATGAAGTGTGCCGCGATGACGAACACCTGCGCCTGATCGAATACATCGAGGCTGGCAATCAGAGCGCTGCCATCGAGCTGACCTGCATGCATTTGAACGGCATCGAAAAAGCCATTCTCGACGTCGCCGCGAAGATGAAAACTGGCTACCATCCGCTCAAGCACCTGATCGGGGTCTAGTCTCCGAGCGGGGACGAAATCGGCTATACCTCTTATGAAACCAATACGACTGAAGACGCTCGAAACAGACGGGCGTCGTGTCGTTCTGGCGTCGCGATTTATCGGGCAACCACCACAGGACACCGAGTCAGTCGATGCAGTTTTTATCCGATAGCCACGGCTGTGATGGCTGGCAAGGCGAAATGGCCGAACGTATCCGCGCGCTCGACTGGAGCCACACTGAACTGGGCCCACTGAATACCTGGCCGGCGAGCCTGTGCAGCGCGGTGCAATTGATGCTGGCCTCGCCGCTGCCGATGGTCATGCTCTGGGGCCATGCCGGCTACATGATCTACAACGACGCCTATTCGGAATTTGCCGGTGGCCGCCATCCGTATCTGCTCGGCTCCCCCGTGGAGTTGGGCTGGCCAGAAGTTGCCGATTTCAACCGCCATGTAGTCGACACGTGCCTGGCCGGCGGTACCTTGTCGTTTCGCAACAAGGCGCTGGTACTGCTGCGCGATGGTGTCCCCGAGGAGGTTTGGCTCGATCTCTATTACAGTCCCGTTTCCAATGATGCCGGAGCGCCTGCCGGGGTGATGGCAATGGTGGTGGAAACCACCGAGTTCGTGATTTCCGAAAGACTGCGCCAAGAGGCCGAAAACGCCTATCGCGCCGATAACGAACGCGTGCGTCTGGCATTGAATGCGGGGGCGTTGGTCGGTTCATTCGTGTGGGACGTGAAAAACAACCGGCTGTCCGCGGATGAGCGTTTCGCCCGCACGTTCTCCTACCCGCCGGATCAGGATCTGAGCAATTTGTCTCAGGACGTTGCCGAGTCGCGCATCCACCCGGATGACTTCGACTGGGTGCAGGAACGAGTCACCCGGTGCGTGCAGACCGGCGAGCCGTACAACGCCGAATATCGGGTTCGTCGCGGCGACGGTAGCTATTTCTGGGTGCTGGCCAGCGGCGCTTGCCAGTTCAACGAGAACGGCGAACCGCTGCGCTTCCCCGGCGTACTGATCGACATTCATGAGCGCAAGATAGCCGAAGAGTCTCTGCTCAAATTTACCCGCAATCTTGAACAGCGCGTCGCCAATGAAGTCGAGGCACGCCTGGCGGCTGAGGAACAATTGCGCCAGTCGCAGAAGCTTGAATCGATTGGCGGCCTCACCGGCGGCGTTGCCCACGACTTCAATAACCTGCTGCAAGTGATCGCTGGCAATCTGCATTTGCTGGCCCGGCATGAGCCTGATAACGCCAACGTGCAGCGCCGCGTCAGTGCCTCGCTGGCAGCGGTGGAGCGTGGCGCCAAACTGTCTTCGCAACTGCTCGCATTCGCGCGCCGGCAACCGTTGTCGCCGGCGGTGTGCAATCCGCAGCAGATTTTCGATGGCGTCGGCGAATTGCTCCAGCGCGCACTGGGCGAAACCATTCAGATCGATGTGCAATTACCGGCAGAGCCGTGGCACATCAACGTCGACCGCAATCAACTGGAAAACGCCATTCTCAATCTGGCGATCAACGCCCGCGATGCGATGAAGGGCGAGGGCACCATTGGTTTGAGTGCCACCAACGTTCGGCTCGACAGCGAGTTTTGCGCGGGTAAAGGCATCGTCCCCGGCGAGTTTGTGCGCGTGGCGGTGAGCGATACCGGCGCCGGTATTCCTGCGCAGATACTTGAGCAAGTGTTTGAACCGTTCTTCACCACCAAGGCTGACGGCCAAGGCACGGGGCTGGGTTTGAGCATGGTCTTTGGTTTCGTCAAACAGAGTGGCGGGCATGTCGAGATTGCCAGTCAGGTCGGCGAGGGCACGCGGGTGCAGTTGTACTTCCCGCGCAGCTTGCGCCCGGTTCGCGATGAGGCTCCGAGTGTGGAGAATCTGCAGGGCGGTGGGCACGAGACGATTCTGGTGGTCGAGGACAACGACGCCGTACGTGCCTCGGCGGTCGAGTTGCTGCGCGAGGAAGGCTATCGCGTATTGACGGCCGGTAACGGTGATGTGGCGATGCAGATGTTGCTGGAAGGGATCGAGGTGGATCTGATCTTTACCGACGTGGTCATGCCGGGGTTGATCAAGAGTTCGGATCTGGCGGCGTGGGCCAAAGTGCAGATACCTGCGGTGGCGGTGCTGTTCACCTCCGGGCATACCCGCGACATCATCTCGCGCAATCACCAATTGAGCCCGGACACGCATTTGCTGAGCAAACCGTACAGCCCGGAAGCGATGCTGCTGATGATTCGTGCGGTGCTTAATGCCTGACTGACAGAACCCTTGATACAGAAACCTGTGTGCTGGGAATTTGTGGTTCAAGGGAGTCACCTGATGTGTAAGGAAACTACCTGAGGTGTAATGAAATTACCTGTGGCGAGGGGATTTATCCCCGTTCGGCTGCGCAGCAGTCGTAAACCCTGAGAATGCGGTTGAACTGGAAAAAATGCAGGGGAGCGCTTCGCACTCCAACGGGGATAAATCCCCTAACCACAATGAACTCCGCAATCAATGAGGCCTCATTAGTCATAGACGTTTTTTCTGTCCTTCGATCAAGGCCCGCCAATGACTTCCAAGCGTAATTCGAAAGCGCCCGCCGGCATGGTTCGTGTGCGAGGCGCGCGTGAACACAACCTGAAGAACGTCGACATCGACATCCCCCGCGACGCGCTGGTGGTGTTCACCGGCGTGTCCGGCTCGGGCAAATCCTCGCTGGCATTCTCGACCTTGTATGCCGAAGCCCAGCGCCGCTACTTCGAATCCGTTGCACCCTACGCGAGAAGGCTGATCGATCAGGTCGGCGTGCCCGATGTCGATTCCATCGAGGGCCTGCCGCCCGCCGTGGCCCTGCAACAACAGCGCGGCACACCCAGCACGCGTTCTTCGGTGGGCAGCGTGACCACGTTGTCGAGCCTGATCCGCATGCTTTATTCGCGCGCCGGCAGCTACCCGCCGGGGCAGGCGATGCTGTACGCCGAAGACTTTTCGCCGAACACCCCGCAGGGTGCGTGCCCGGACTGCCATGGCCTCGGCCGGGTCTATGAAGTCACCGAAGCGCTGATGGTGCCCGATCCGAACCTGACCATCCGCCAGCGCGCCGTGGCGTCCTGGCCGCTGGCGTGGCAAGGCCAGAACCTGCGCGACATCCTCGTGACCATGGGCATCGACGTCGACATGCCGTGGAAGAAACTACCGAAAAAGCAGCGCGACTGGATTCTCTTCACCGAAGAAACCCCGACCGTGCCGGTGTACGCCGGGCTGACCCCGGAAGAAACCCGCGTCGCCCTCAAGCGCAAAATGGAGCCGAGCTATCAAGGCACCTTCACCGGCGCGCGCCGCTACATCTTGCACACGTTCACCCATTCGCAAAGTGCGCTGATGAAGAAGCGTGTTTCGCAATTCATGCTCGGCAGTCCTTGCCCGTTATGTGACGGCAAACGCCTCAAGCGTGAAGCGTTGTCGGTGACTTTTGCCGGGTACGACATTGGTGAGTTGTCGCAGATGCCGTTGCTGCAAGTGGCGGAAGTGTTGAAGCCTGTGGCGGCGCAGAGTTATCTGCAGCACGCCGAAGAAACCGGCGAAACCCTGAGCCATGCGCAAACCCGCGAGGCTCGTCAGCAAAGGGTGGCCCACGGCGGCATTGGTCACGCGAGTGCGCCGGACGTGCGACACACGCCGAACCTGTCGCTGGAGAAGCGTCTGGCGGCGCAGCGCATTGCCGAGGATCTGCTGGAGCGCGTCAGCACCCTGACCGATCTCGGTCTCGGCTATCTGGCGCTGGAGCGCAGCACGCCGACGTTGTCGTCCGGTGAGCTGCAACGCTTGCGCCTGGCGACGCAGCTGGGCTCGCAGTTGTTCGGCGTGATCTATGTGCTGGATGAACCTTCGGCCGGTTTGCATCCTGCGGATGGCGAGGCGTTGTTCGAGGCTTTGCAGCGGCTGAAGGCGGACGGCAACACGCTGTTCGTGGTCGAGCATGATCTGGAAACCATGCGCCGCGCTGACTGGTTGATCGACGTTGGCCCGGCGGCGGGCGAGAAGGGCGGGCAGGTTTTGTACAGCGGCCCTCCGGCGGGATTGGCCGATATTAAAGAGTCGCAAACCCGCGCTTATCTGTTTGCTGAAACCCAGCGACAAACTCGCGCTGCGCGCAAGCCGACGGCGTGGCTGAAACTTGATGGCATCACCCGCAATAACCTCAACAACCTCAGTGCTGAATTTCCCTTGGGCTGTTTTACCTCGGTCACCGGTGTCTCCGGCTCGGGCAAATCGAGTCTGGTCAGTCAGGCATTGCTCGAACTGGTCGGCGCGCAACTGGGGCGGCCGACGGTTGAAAGCGAAGCGGAAGAACTAAGCCTCGAAGACGATGCGCCGCAGGTCAGCAGCGGCCAGGTCACGGCTGGACTGGAATCGATCAAACGGCTGGTGCAAGTTGATCAGAAACCCATCGGCCGCACACCGCGCTCCAATCTGGCGACCTACACCGGGCTGTTCGACAACGTGCGCAAGCTGTTCGCCGCCACCCCCGAGGCGCGCGCGGCGGGGTACGACGCCGGGCAGTTTTCCTTCAACGTCGCCAAGGGCCGTTGCGCCACGTGCGAGGGTGAGGGGTTTGTCAGCGTTGAGTTGTTGTTCATGCCGAGCGTGTATGCGCCGTGCCCGACCTGTCATGGCGCGCGATACAACCCGCAGACGCTGGCGGTGCTGTGGGAGGGTTTGAGCATCGCGCAGGTGCTGCAATTGACGGTCGATGAAGCGGTGACGGTGTTTGCCGGGCAGCCGGGGATTCGTCGCTCTTTAGAGGTATTGCGCGATATTGGCCTCGGTTATTTGCGCCTCGGGCAACCGGCCACAGAGTTGTCCGGCGGTGAAGCACAGCGGATCAAACTGGCTACCGAGTTGCAACGCAATCAACGCGGCGCGACGTTGTATGTGCTGGATGAACCGACCACAGGATTGCACCCGCGCGATGTTGACCGGTTGCTGGAACAGCTCGATACGCTGGTGACGGCGGGTCATACGGTGATTGTGGTCGAGCACGAAATGCGCGTGGTCGCGCAGAGTGACTGGGTGATCGACATCGGCCCCGGAGCGGGTGATCAGGGCGGCAGGATTGTGGTGGCGGGTACGCCACAGAAAGTTGCGGCGAGCAAGAAAAGCAAGACTGCGCCGTTTTTGGCCCGCGCATTGAGCCGGTAAACACACATAACCCTGTGGGAGCGGGCTTGCTCGCGAATGCGGTGGATCAGTCGATAAATGAATTGACTGATCCACCGCTTTCGCGAGCAAGCCCGCTCCCACATTGGTTAGTGTTAAGCCCGCAAACTCAGCTACTCAGGCGCCGTCGAGGGTGCGGCTTACTTTGTCGAGCAGTTCGCTGATCTCCCACAGGTTTTGGCGTTGTATGCGGAATATCTGTCCACACAAAACAACTGTGGGAGCGAGCCTGCTCGCGAAAGCGGAGTGTCAGGCGCCGAGGATGTAACTGATCTGACGCCTTCGCGAGCAGGCTCGCTCCCACATTGGTTATGTAAATGACACCAGTCCCTGTGGTAGCTGGCTTGCCAGCGATGGCGATCTGTCAGGCACCGTCGAGGGTGCGGCGGACTTTGTCGAGCAGTTCGCTGATCTTCCACAGGTTTTGGCGTTGTATGCGGAATATCTTTCCACACAAAACAACTGTGGGAGCGAGCTTGGTTAGTGTTAAGCCCGCAAACTCAGCTACTCAGGCGCCGTCGAGGGTGCGGCTTACTTTGTCGAGCAGTTCGCTGATCTCCCACAGGTTTTGG
>NZ_JBIVJB010000003.1:151649-191193 GCF_044750025.1 Pseudomonas sp. NPDC088885
GCGTTGTATGCGGAATATCTGTCCACACAAAACAACTGTGGGAGCGGGCTTGCTCGCGAATGCGGTGGATCAGTCAATTCAGCTATCGACTGAAAAACCGCATTCGCGAGCAAGCCCGCTCCCACATTTGATGTGTGAAAGTCTGTGAGCACTCAGCCACTCAGGCGCCGTCGAGGGTGCGGCGGACTTTGTCGAGCAGTTCGCTGATCTGGAACGGTTTGACCAGCATGTCCATGCCTGTCCCGAGAAACACCTGCCGATTGATCGCCGTTTCCGCATACCCGGTCATGAACAGGATCGGCAAACCCTCACGCCAGCCCCGCGCCACGTCCGCCAGTTCCCGACCGCTCATGCGCGGTAAACCAACATCAGTCAGCAGCAGATTGATCGACCCATCGTTCTGCAATCGTTCCAGCGCCGTTTCGATATCCGCCGCTTGGGTGCAGCGATAACCGGCATCCTCCAGCACTTCAGTGACAAACATCCGCACCGACGGCATGTCCTCGACGATCAGCACATGCTCACCGGTGCCCTGCGGATCGACCACCGGCGCCGGAATGTCAGCACCGGTCGGGTCACTGGTCGCCGGCAACATGATTGTCACCTCGGTACCACGTCGTGCCACGCTGCGAATGTGCGCATCGCCGCCGGACTGGCGGGCGAAACCGTAAATCGTCGACAACCCCAACCCCGTGCCCTGGCCCAGCGGTTTGGTGGTGAAGAACGGATCGAAGACCTTGTCGATCACGTTGTGCTCGATGCCCGTGCCGTCATCGCGCACCGACAGGGCGACGTAAGCGCCATCGGCCAGGTTCGGATCGCCGTGGGAATAAGCAGCGTAGGTGTTGACCCAGACATTACCGCCCGACGGCAGCGCATCGCGGGCGTTGATCACCAGATTGAGCACCGCACTTTCCAGCTGCACCGGGTCGACCAGCGCAATCGCCGGTTTGCTGGTCAGCTCAAGCTTGAGGTTGATGCGTTCGCCGATGGTGCGGGTCAGCAGTTCTTCCAGCGAACGCACATGCTCGTTGATGTCTACCGGGCGTGTGTCCAGCGGTTGCTGACGGGCGAAGGCCAGCAAGCGATGGGTGAGGGCGGCGGCGCTCATTGCCGAGCTGAGTGCCGCTTTGGCGTAGAACTGCACCTTTTCCGGTCGATCGTCAGCCACGCGTTTCTGAATCAATTCCAGGCTGGTGATGATGCCGGTCAGCAGGTTGTTGAAGTCGTGGGCGATGCCGCCGGTGAGTTTGCCCAGCGCATCCATTTTCTGCACTTGCAGTAACTGCGATTCGGCACGCACACGCTCGGCGACTTCCTTGGCCAGTTGCGTGGTGGTGTCGTCCAGTCGCGCCAGGTGCGAGCGTTCGCGATGACGGTGTTCGGTGACGTCTTCGACGAACACCAGGCTCAGCTCCGGCGTGCGGTACGGCGAAATCTGCCATTCAGTCTCGCGAAGCTCACCGAGCACGCGCATGTTCAGCGTGCCTTTCCAGCGTTCGCCATCGACCAGGCGCAGGCGCAGTTCGTTGAGGATTGCGCTTTGATCGTCGGCGAAGCATTCGCGCAGGGTTTGCGGATCCTGATTGTCGAGAATCAGTTGGGCGAAGGCGTGGTTACATTCATGCACTTTCAAATGCGCATCAAGCACCGCAATCGGCGCCGAGACGTTGGCGAAAATCTCGCGGAATCGCGCCTCGCTCTCACGCAGTGCGTTTTCGGTGTCGCGCACTCGCAGCAGTGTGCGCAGGGTCGCGAGCAACACATCCGGGTCGACCGGGTGAATCAAGTAAGCATCGGCGCCGGCGTCGAGACCGGTGATGATGTCGCCGGTCTGAATCGAGGCGGCGGACACGTGGATCACTGGCAGCAACGCGGTGCGCGCATCGGCACGCAAGATGCGCACAATGTCGAAACCGCTCATGTCCGGCAGGTTGACGTCGAGGATCAGCGCATCCAGCGGTTCGCTCTCGATCAACGCCAGTCCGTCAGTCCCGGTGCCGGCCTCCAGCACTTGGTAGTCGTGGCGTTCCAGACGCCGGCGCAGGGCGTAGCGGGTGGCGACGTTGTCGTCGACGATCAACAGGCGGATGTCACGTTTCATCGACGTTCTCCAGAGCGATCGCCAGTGGAATGATCACGAAGAAGGTCGAACCGACCCCCGGCGTGCTTTCCAGTCCGACTTCACCGCCCAGCAGGGCCGCGAAGCGTTTGCACAGCGACAGGCCCAGCCCGGTGCCGCGCAGACGTTTCTGCAACGGCGAGTCGACCTGGGAAAAGTCCTCGAACAATGCGCCATGCAGCTCGGCAGCGATACCAATACCGGTGTCGCTGACGGCAAAACGTACTTTGTCGATGCCTTCCAGCCGCGCCGACACCCGCACTTCGCCACGGGTGGTGAACTTCAGCGAGTTGGAAATGAAGTTGCGCAGGATCTGCGCGAGTTTCTTGTCATCGGTATACAGCCGTGGCAGGCCGACCGGTTCTTCGAAAATCAGATCGACCGCCGAGGCATCGACAATCGGCCGGAACATCCCGCGCAGTGCCGAGAACAGGTCGAACATGTCGAACCACGCCGGCGAAATAGTGATGCGCCCGGCCTCGATTTTCGCCAGATCGAGCAAGTCATCGACCATGTCGCTGAGCTCGCGGGCGGCAGTGCTGACGAACGCGACTTGTTTGTGCTGCTCAGGGCTGAGCGGGCCGTCGAGTTCATCGGCGAGCAGGCTGTTGATGCTCAGGATCGAGCCCAGCGGCGTGCGGAACTCGTGGCTCATGTACGACAGAAAACGGCTCTTCAAGTCCGAGGCCTGGCGCAGCTCCTCAGCCTGGATATCGAGTTCGGCGTACAGGGCCAGCACGCCCTGGTTGGTTTCATCGAGCTCTTCGCGCAGGGCCGCGGTTTCGCTCTGCAACTGCGCAATCAGCGCGGTCTGCTCGGCGCTGTTGAGAATCGGCGACTCAGCCATGGGCGGCCTCCAGGGCAACGACCAGCACCGTTACATCGTCGCGCCCGCGACAGAAGTCGCGGTGCAGGACGCTGGCTATCACGGCGGGATGGCGGTGCACCAGGCCGGGATAGTCTTGAAGGTTCCAACGGGACTGCAAGCCGTCGCTGTACATGATCAATAGATGTCCGTTCACGTGAGCATAGTCAAAGGGCCGGGCTTTCCGGTACTGCACGCCGACAATGCCTGGGTGCGAGGCCAGCCCGCGGGATTTGTCGGCGGAGATCAGGCTGGCGCCAATGTTGCCGACGCCGGCAAAAGTCAGACTGTCGCGGTGCGCGTTGAACTGGGTAAACGCGACAGCGCCGCCACGGCTGCCGATCATGTCGCGATGCATGTCCTCCATCAGCATGACCGGTTCGGCGAACGGCGTCAGGGCAAAGGTTTCGGCGCCTGCAAAGCCGGCGCGTTCGGCTTCTTCGCCATGGCCCAGACCGTCGATGATCAACGCACTGATGTTGCCGTCCTCATACGCCAGGTGCCAGACGTCGCCGCACGCGGGATCGTTGTGCAGCGAGTGCTGGCTGACACCGAAGCGAATGTCGGGCGCCCGGTCAGCGCGCGGATACAGTCGCGCCAACAGCACGGCGCCACGGTTATCGGCGTACACATCAAACACTTCGGCCTGGCGCGAAATCGAGCCGAGGCCGATGCCTTGGGTGCCGCCGGTGGAGAAGCCGTCGGCCAGACAAGCCTCCAGATCAAAACCCTGGGCGCGATCCACGGCGAGCATTTCGATGCCGAAACCATCAGGGCGCGGCAACACCCGCAGGTGCATTTCACCGTGAGTGGCGTGCTTGAGCACGTTGCTCGCCAACTCTGTCGCCACCAGTGCAACGCGCCCCGCATCACGCTCATCGAAGCCATGCCGTTCGGCCAATTGCTGCGCGGTACGTCGTGCGTAGCCGATCTGGCTGCTGTCCTCGATCGGCAGCACCTGGGTCAGGCTGGAGCGGATATTCATGTCCATCGGGTAATCGTTATTCGAGTGCCTTTGCCGGGTTCGGTGTCGAGTTCGAACTCTTCTACCAATCGTTTAGCGCCGGTCAGGCCCAGCCCCATGCCGCTGCCGGAGGTCCAGCCATCGGTCATCGCCAGTTTCAAATCGGGAATGCCGGGGCCTTCATCGCGGAAGGTCAGGCGCAGACCGACCTTGTGATCCTCGTCGAGAATCTGCCAGTCCATGTCGCCGCCGCCACCGTAGACCATGGTGTTGCGCGCCAGCTCGCTGACCGCCGTGACCATTTTGGTCAGGTCGATCAGGCGCATGCCGCACTCGGTGGCGAGCTTGCGCGCGGTCTGACGCGCGAGTACCACGTCTTGCTCGATATGGATCGGTTGAGTACCGCTACTGCGCACGGTCATTGTTGCAATACTCGTTCTCGCAGCAGTTTCATCCCTCGCTCGACGTTCAGCGCGGTGCTCACGCCGGGCAAGGTCATGCCGAGTTCAACCAGGGTGATCGCGACGGCCGGCTGCATGCCGACCAACACGGTTTCGGCGTCCATGATTTTCGACAGGCCGGAAATCGTGCCGATCATCCGGCCGATGAACGAGTCGACCATGTCCAGCGCCGAAATGTCGATCAATACCCCGCGCGCCGAGGTTTTGCTTATGCGTTCGGACAAATCGTCCTGCAGGGTGAGGGCGAGTTGGTCATGCATGTCGACCTGAATGGTCACCAGCAAAAAGTCGCCCATCTGAAGAATCGGGATACGTTCCATGCTTAAGCCGTCTTGACGAGGCTGATACCCAGACGGGTCAGGGCCAGTTTCAACGCGTCTGCCAGGTTGGCTTTGGTGACCACGCCTTGCAGGTCGAGACCAAGGTGGACGATGGTTTGCGCGATTTGCGGACGCACGCCGCTGATGATGCAGTCAGCGCCCATCAGACGAATCGCGGTGACGGTTTTCAGCAGGTGTTGCGCAACCAGGGTGTCGACGGTCGGCACGCCGGTGATGTCGATGATGGCGATTTCCGAACCGGTGTCGACGATGCGTTGCAGCAGCGATTCCATCACCACTTGCGTGCGTTGCGAATCGAGCGTGCCGATCATCGGCAGCGCCAAAACACCGTCCCACAGCTTGACCACCGGGGTCGACAGTTCCAGCAGTTCTTCCTGCTGACGCTTGATCACCGCTTCACGGGATTTCTGGAAGGTGCGGATGGTGTGCATGCCGAACGCGTCGAGCAGCTCGGAGATTTCCCAGAGTTGTTCGGCGAGCAGCGCCGGTTGTTCTTTGTAGTGAGCTTGCAGCAGGTTAAACAGCGGGCCTTTGAGGGCGAAAATGAAGCTGGCGGTTTGCTGCGAATCCTGGCCGAGCAGGGCGCGACTGTGCGAGAGCTTTTCGAGGAACTGGCGGGTCGCCTCCCAACCTGGCGTGGCGATGTTGGTGCCGTTGTCGTTCTCGAGACCGCTGACCACCAGTTGCAGAAATTCGGAGGTTTGTTGCTGCAGGTCGTGTTCTTTCAGATTGCGCGTGGAACCGCTGGCTTGCAGGCCGTTGATCCATTCGCTCAGCAGTTGCGTTTGCTTGTTTTTCATCGCATCGAGTGTGCTGTTCTGCAGTGCTGCCATGTGCCTGTTGCTCCGTAACGAATTTGGGGCCGATTCGATAAAAATTGATCGGCGCGAAGACATCGACATTTGCCGTTCTAAATAGTTGTTCGATCCCGCCAGGATATTTTTGATCTGGCGCAACGAACGCCCCGGTAACTCTAGTCGGCGTGACGGGGAGTGGAGATGTTTTGAACGTTGACGTGGTGCAGGCTTCGAATCTTCAAGGCCCGGCTGGTTTCAGTCGCGCTTGCTTTGACGAACGAGGTGATTATGAACGAGCAAACCAATCCGCAACAGAATCAATCCTCCGAACCGATCAACCGTAACGATCCGGCAATCGATCCGCAAGTGCCGGGGCAGCCTGCGCCGACGCAGCAGCAGGGTGAGGACGGCCAGGCGCAAAGTGCCGATCCGGCGGTGGATCAGAAGAACAAGCATACGGACAATGACAACGAGTTCAGCCCGGGGTTTGAGCCTAAGCCGGATCGTGCGGAGCCCGGGGAGGAGACGGATGCGGATATTGATACGGATGGGGGTTGAGGTTGGGCGTAAATGATGAAGCCGCATCTTTTGGATGCGGCTTTTTTTTGCTTGGATTTGGTGGTGGGGCTTGAATCGATCCCCCTCACCCCAGCCCTCTCCCCCAAGGGGGCGAGGGGGAAGGGAGCCGATCTTTGTGCTGTTCAAAATCAGAGTTCGACTCTGGATTTCGATACTTGAACCTGAGTTAGCGTCTGGATCATGAGTTCGATGCAGACCTTTCAGGTCGACGTATCTCGAACATTCAACTCGGTCGGCCCCCCTCTACCTCCGGGAGAGGACTGGGGTGAGGGTAAAGCCTTTACTTGCTAGGATGCTTGGCCTGCAGCTCTTTCGCCGCCGCCAGATGTTTCTCCAACCCCGGCAACATTTTCTGCGCAAACGCCTTCAATTCAGTCGCGCCCTTGACCTTGTCATCCGTCACGGTATTCGCCTGTTTCTTGAACAGCTCAATGGTCTCTTCGTGCGCCTTCACCTGATTGTTGGCGTAGGCCGCATCAAACGACTCATCACGCATGTCGAGGATTTTTTCCTTGGCCTGTTTGACCAGCGTCGTGGTGTCCGGCACTTCGATATCGTGGGCCTTGGCAATGCTCGCCAGCTCATCGTTAGCCTTGCCATGGTCAGTGATCATCATGTTGGCAAACGCTTTGATGTCGGCCGATGAGCTCTTTTCCAAGGCCAGGCGACTCGCTTCGATTTCAGCGATGCCACCGGCGGCGGCGTTATCGACGAAATCATTGTCAGTCGCGGCGAAAGCGCTGCCCATACCGGTGCTCAAAGCGACAGCCAAAAACAGATGACGCAAGTTGAATCCGTCCATTGGTGTATCTCCACGCAGGTTTTTGTTGGTGATACTCAATGGAGGCAGCGCGACGTTTAAAGGTTTTATCGCATTTGCGACAGGGCGACGAACGGGCACCGCTGGTCTGACAGGTGGTCGACAGAACGCCCCAACCGAGGCCATTCTGATAACTGGCCAGCGCAATCGGTCGCGCGGGCCAGCCGATCAATTGACGGAGGTGTTCCATGCCGGTGACTCATGACTTGTTACAGGATTTGAAGCTTACGAAGGAAGAGATCCAGCAAAAACGCACCGCGGATCCACATCTGGACGCACTGATCAACAAGTATTCCCAGGCAGACGCCGATGTAGTCAAGGCCGAGACGGCGACCTCGGATGCGCCCAGCGATGACACGCTGAAAAAACTCAAAGAGAAACGCTTGCAGGTCAAAGACAAGATTGTCGAGCAATTGCAGGCGCGATCCTGAAGGCGGGTTGATCCGCCGACCATCGGTTGCGGATTGACTGGAACGACAGCCCCGACCGGCACCTCGAATGTTCAGAGTCTTCAATCATCGACTCTTTGCGAGGTGCCTTATGAACGATCCCAAATTCCCCAGTGAAGAGCAGGGCGCTTTTGACCCGGTTCCGACGCATCCTGAGCCGAATAGCCCGGCGCATACGACGGTCAATCCGGAAGAGCTGGATGAGGATTTGCCGGAAGACGAAGATCCCGACAAATTCGATAAATCCAGTAACTGACTGACGCCTTCGCGGGCAAGCCTTGCTCCTACAGATGATTGCATTTCAACTGTAGGAGCAAGGCTTGCCCGCGAAGGCGTCGTTCAATTCAACACCAATCCACCAGATTCACTTTAGGGCCCCATCCAACGACATCCGCGCCATATGCGTCGCCTTCAACGACCCAAAATACAACCACCGCCCATACTCCCTAACCGTGGTAATCGGCGAATAATTGCCATCGCTGGCATCCTGCAAATTGGCAATCACCTTGCCGTCCAGATCCAGCCCCAGCACAAATCCGCGCTTGTCCACCGGCGCCGGCACCAGCTTCAACGCCCGTACAATCATCTTGCGCAGAAATGGATGCCCCGCCGTGGCGTCCAGCAGCGTATTGCGCGGCGCATACAGCGCTACCCAAAACCGGTCACGGCCATTGAACGCGAGGTTGTCCGGCAACCCCGGCAGATTTTCGATAAACAGGTCGTGAGTCCCGGCTTTCGGCCCGGTCAGCCAATAGCGGCTGATGCGATAAGCCCCGGTTTCATTGACCAGCACATAGGCGTCATCCGGGCCGAGGGTCACGCCGTTGGCGAACTCCAGTTTGTCGAGCAGCACGCTGGTCTTGCCGGTTTGAAAGTCATAACGCAGCAAACGCCCATCGCCGCCGTGCTCGATGATCGCCTCGCCGTCATGGCCGTAACCCCAGCGGCTGCTCGCATCGCTGAAGTAGGCGAAATGCCCGGGCGCATCGATCGCCACGTCATCGGTGAAACCGAAGGCCAGGCCATTGGCGGCGGTGGTCAGCGGGATCAATTGCCCTTGCGCATCCAGCGACAGCAAGCCTTTCACCCCGTCGGCAATGACCAGCATGCCGTTCGGATGCCGAGCCAATCCCAGCGGACGCCCGCCGGTATCGGCCAGCACTTGGCGCTGCGTGCCATCGAGGCTGGTGCGGATCAGTCGGCCGTCATGCAGGCCGGTGATCAGGAAATCCTCTTCCAGCAGCAGCGCCTCCGGGCCTTCGATGTCGCTCGGCCCGACTTGCGCTGCGCCCTTGAGTTTCTGGTTCTCGGCGTAGGGGCCTTCTTTCAGCGATGGCGCAGGCTGCGGCGACCAGGCGACCGGTTCGATTTTGGTCGGCATCAGCAGTAAATATCCGATGACGATGACGAGCAGTAACAACACAACGTGCCGCACCTTCACGCGCTGGCCCTCGCCGAAGCCAAGTGCTGAGCAGCCATGTCGCGCAAGGCCAACATCGACGCCGCCGATTCGCGATCAATCCGGCGTTTGAGCAGCAGGTGATTGGCGATGCGCATGCCAAAACCTTCAAAGCGATAATCCAGCGTGCGCACAAACCGCGTGCCGTTACCTTCGGCCGCGCACTCATACGTCAGCAGCAACGACAAGCCATGATCACCCTGAGCCCGCGCGCACCAGCGGCGGCCCGGCAGGTATTCGGTGACCTCCCAGCGCAAATGCCCTGCGCGACCTCCGGCATGAATATCCTCTTCGAAACGCGAGCCGGCATGCAGCGGGCCGTGTGCACCGTCGATCTTCAGCGACGACGGATGCCACTCCGGCCAGCGGTTGACGCTGGCGGCGTAGGCGAGCACGGCAATCGGCTCACCGTCGATATCGATCTGGTGCTGCAGGCGGGTCATGGGCATCGTCGAATAGCTCAAAGGGGCGGGTTCCGACTCCCAGTAAAGGGTGCCGAACAGGTAGTCCATCAGCGGGAAAACGATATTGAAATTACGTTCCTGCATGCGTTCGCGACGATGATGCAGTTCGTGCAAACGGCGCATCTGCCGGATCCACGGCAAGCGTGTCAGGAGGTTGTTCGGCGGCAGGTGTTCGCAGGCGTGGAACACTTCGTAAGTCAGGTAACCAAGCACCATGCACCCGGCAAAGAGCCCGGCGACATTGGCGTTCACCTGCGCGATCAGCCACCACAGCGGCAGGGTGATCAGCAGCGTGTGAATGACGATCAGCCATGCCGGGAACAGAATCACCCGCCAGTCGCGGGCGCTGTCATAGGTCATGTGGCCGGGGGTGAAGAAGCTGTGATGATCGCCGGCATGCCGGGCGTAGAACATCTTCGCGAAGGCTTTTTTATGGTGGCCGAGATGGCGATGAACCATGTACACGCCGAAGTTGAACAGCAACAGGCTCAACGGCACGGTGAGCCATTCCAGCGGCCGCACTTGCTGCACGGTGCCCCAGAACCCGGCAATGGCCAGCATGCCGAACAGCAGCACGAAAACCCCGTGCAGCCACGGGTTGTAGCGCGGATGAATGGCCGCACGGTAGCGGCTGCGGAATGCCTCGGTGGTCTGCCTCACTGCGTTCACCTGCGGGTATCGTTGTTATACCCGGCAGCGTAGCCGATCCGGCCATTTGTGCAGGCCGAACCTTGAGGTCACATACGCCATGCTTCGGTGTAAAACGGCTATCAGCTTAGTGGGTTCCAGCGCTGAGACCAGTCGTCATCGGTGTGGATCACCTCGCGCAGCAGGTCGAAGGCCTGTTGCAGCGTTGCCGAGTCGCGATCTCGCGAATACACCAGATACGTCGGGTAGCTGAATTCCGGGGCTTTGGTCACCGCTTCCAGCGCGCCGCTTTCCAGATACGTGCGCACCACGCGCGTGCGGAAATAGCCGCTGCCGCCGTGTTCGAGGATGTATTGCAGAGCCAGCGGGCCCAGGTTGAAGCTCAGCGCAGCTTTGGCTTTTTCCGGCAAGGCGGCGTCGTGCTGACGACGGAAATCCGGGCCCCAGTCGATGTAAACGTAGGGATCGGGACGCTCGGGTGCGCGTACCAGAATCAGTTTCTCTTCCAGCACTTCCTCGACCTGCAGTCCCGGCCAGTATTCCGGCTGATAGACCAGCGCGGCGTCGAGAACGCCGAGTTCAAGCTGCCGCAGCAGGTTTTCACCGTCGCGGATTTCCATGCGCAGGGCGTGCCCGGGAATTTTCTCGCGCAGTTCAGCGGCCCAACTGAGCATCAGCGGATTGCACAGGCTGACTTCGCCACCGATGTGCAACACGTTGTGCAGGCCTTCGGGCAGCGGTAGATCACGACGCGCGGCTTCCCAGGTTTGCACCAGTTGATTGGCATAGACCACGAACGCTTCGCCGTTGGGCGTCAGTTTTGCCCCGGCGCGGTTGCGCACGAACAGCGTACTGCCCAGCTGGCTTTCGAGTTTTTGCACGCGGGCGGTGATCGCTGTTTGCGTGACGAACAGCTTCTGCGCAGCGGCGGCGAGACTGCCGTGGCGGACGATTTCGAGAAAGGTGCGAGCGAGGTCGATGTCCATGGGCGGGCCGGTTTGGGAGGTCGGCGTATTGTAAGGGCAAAAGCCCCTCACCCTAACCCTCTCCCGGGGGGAGAGGGGACTGACCGGGGGATATTGAAGACATTCACCGACTTGGCAGTTCGGCTTTGAATCCATAATCGCCCAAATCTTTCAGGTCGATGTATGGCGCCAGACACCCCGGTCAGTCCCCTCTCCCTCGGGGAGAGGGCTTGGGTGAGGGGAGAAGCAGACACCGCCAAAATCAACTGAGCACCTCAACGCGACGAGCCCAATCCTCAACCAACCGCACCGGCGTCCCGCAAACCTTGCGCTTATAAACAAAGCCTTGGCATTTCTCAGCAAACTGATTGCGATCATGCAGCAGGTCTTCCCGCATCTCTGCCAGCTCAATCTCGCGACATTGCCCAACCAACACATGATCAACCCGCGCCTTGCGCTCGCGCACCGCTGCATAAACCGGATCATGCACAACCGCGTTGGCCCGTTGCAGCAACCACAGCGCAAACTCATCCGGGCAACGCGGGCCGATTTCCTGAACCATGCCGAGTTGCAGGGCCTGCAGCGCACTCACCGGCAAACACGCCTGGGTCAATTGCTCAGCCATCGCCGGGCCGACCGCGCGGGGCAGGCTGTATGTCCAGTATTCCGATCCATACAGACCCATGCTTTTGTAATGCGGATTGAGCACGATGTCCGCCCGGGCGAAAACAATATCCGCCGCCAATGCGAGCATCACGCCACCGGCCCCGGCATTGCCCGTGACACCGCTGACCACCCATTGCCGCGCGCTCAGCAGCTCCGCGCAGACATCGTCAATCGCCTGAATATTTGCCCACGCCTCGGCGCCCGGATCCTGCGCGGCTTGAATCACGTTCAAATGCACGCCATTGGAAAAGCTGCTGCGCCCGCCCTTGATCAATAGCACCTGCGTATCCCGCGATTTGGCCAGACGCAACGCTTCCAGCAAACGCTGACATTGTTCGGTGCTCATCGCGCCGTTGTAAAACTCGAAGGTCAGCTCACCGACCTTGCCGGATTCGCGATAACGAATCGGCTGATAGGCCTCGTCGCTGAACGGTAGCCGGGCGATTGACCAGTCCAGTGTTGGCACATCGGCCAATTGATCGATAAGCAAATGCCGCGCCGGTTGCTTGAAGGTTTCCTCGCCGGGCTGCGGTTTGCTTCTTAGTGTGCCGATCCAAACGCTGTGATCACCCGTCGCCACCAGCACTGCATCGTCATGGACGGCAATAATTTTGCCGGGCGTTCCTGTGCGTGAATCAAGGTGCGCGTCATACACGTAGAACTGAGCGCCCGCGAGGCTCGCCAGCACGCCCGGCTGACCATCCGCCGCATCGATGCAGCGTTTGATGAATCGCGCGCAGTCATGCCAGGCGAAGCTACGGTCTGCCTGTTTCATGTTCGGCTGCAAGCGCCCGCGGACTTTAGCGTCGCGATAATCCAGCGCAACCGGCGTGAAACCGTCGACGAATTTTTCCAGCACCTCACGAATGCAAATAATTGCCGCATCGCTGACCCGGCCGTTGTACAGCTCGGACTTGCGCAGGCCCGGCGGCAGGTTGAATTCACAGCTGGCCCAGACCGGGCCGGCGTCCATTTCTTCCACGGCTTGCAAGGCCGTTACGCCCCAACGCGTCATTTCCTGGGTGATCGCCCAGTCGAGCGCACTGGCGCCACGATCGCCGACAATGCCTGGATGAATGATCACCACCGGGCGCTCGGGGTTGCTCCACAACGCCTGCGGCACACGATCCTTGAGGAAGGGACAGATCACCAGATCGGCGCCGCTGTTTTCGATCTGTTCGCACACCGAGTTTTCGTCGGTGAACAGCACGACGCTGGGCGAATGCCCGGCCTGACGCAGTTCCAGCCATGCCCGTTGAGTCAGGCCGTTGAATGCCGATGACAGCACAATAATTTTGAGGGGGCGCATGCGTGTTCTTCCTTGAATAGGGGGCGGCCGCAGGCTCTCGGTGAGCCGTCCTTGGCCTTCGATGGAGCGGGAAGATTAAGTGTTGCGAGTGGTATCAGCTGTGATCAGGGTCAACGTTTCCCGATGATTACTGGCGTGCGTGCATATTGACCGCCAGTAACGTCCTACGGATGCCGGAGTGTTTTTCGCAAATATCGGGATATTTCCGACAACTGTTTCAGGTTGGTCGTCGGACGCCTGTTCTATAACATCGAACGTGACATTGAAGTCGCTTACGGCTCGGACGTTCGGGCCCCTGACAACGGATGGATTATGCAAAACATACACGTTGAAAACGACGCAGCGCGTTATCACCCTCGCTATTTTTGGCGCGATGTTCGAGCCAGGTGCCCCTCGGAGGCCAATGCGATGTCCACTGCTAAACCGCTTCGGTTTACGGGGCTGAAGCGGGTCGAAGGCAAACCTGTCGACGTACTCTTGCGCGGCAGGGAGTGGGGTGAAGACCCTATGTTTATCATCCGGTACACGCAGCAAGGTTTCGAACTGCAGGACGTCGTCAATCTGATCGCCACCTCTGAGCTTTACCAGAAGGCTGAGCTTGTTCAGATGATCACCGGCAAATCCATCCGAACCGTGCGGCGCTTGCTCAAAGACAGCAAACCCTTCCTGCTCAGCCAGCAACAAAGCATGGTTGCTTTTCAATATGCCCATGTGCTGGAAGTTGCCACCGAGGTCTTCGACGGTCAGGCGGAGGCCGAAGAATGGTTGCGCAAGCCGACCAAATGGCTCAACCGCTACAAGCCTATTGAACTGGTCGAGAATCCTTTCGGTTATCAAGTGGTCGACGCCTACCTGCACCGGACAAAATACGGGGTTTATCAATGAACCCGCTGCCTTGGGATGATCGCTGGTTTGCCTGGCGTGTCGACCCGGAAGCCTACAAATGCACGTGGAGCAGTGGCATTGGCTCCGAGCGTAAGGGGGGACGCTGGAACCGTCCGGGACGGCGTGTTGTATACGCGTCAGTCGATCCGTCCACGGCCATTCTCGAAGTGGCGGCACACGGCAGTTTTAATCGTCTGGATACAAAACCCCATGTCCTTACGTGTTTTGAGATATCCGATCAGGCTCTGGTTCGGGTCGTCCAGCCGGAAGAGTTGCCGAATCCCTACTGGATGAGTCCAGCACGGACGTCACCGAATCAGCAAGATTTTGCCGATGCGTTACTCGCCGAACACCCTTTCTTGCTGGTGCCCTCGGCGGCGACCCGGCACTCATGGAATTTGCTGGTGAGCTGCGAGTTGGCCGAAGGGCAGTTCCGCATGATCTCGCAGGAGCGTTTCGGCCTGGATACCCGATTGTTGGAAGAGTTGGCGCTGAACTGACCATTTCTCCAACTCATGAACGCAAAAATCCCGCCACAAAGGGCGGGATTTTTGTGTCGCGGAACGCTGCTATTA
This sequence comes from Pseudomonas sp. NPDC088885, assembly GCF_044750025.1. Taxonomy (NCBI): domain Bacteria; kingdom Pseudomonadati; phylum Pseudomonadota; class Gammaproteobacteria; order Pseudomonadales; family Pseudomonadaceae; genus Pseudomonas; species Pseudomonas sp. NPDC088885. Next base: position 166,019 of record NZ_JBIVJB010000003.1, read on the forward strand.
AGCAGGGAACAGTTCGGACAGTTTCATCGACAGCATCATGTCGCCTTCAACGCGCAGCTTGCCGCCCATGAAAGCCTGCATGCCGTCGGTTTCGCCGCTGACGATACCTTTCAGGGTTTCGCTGTCCAGCACCAGCGTGCAGTTGGCGTCCGGGTTTTCGCCTTCCAGGATGTCGCAGGTGGCGTCTTTGACGATCAGCGAGTATTGCTTGTCTTCGTCAGTGATGTTGAAACCGAAGACCAGATCCAGACCGGCAGCAGCGGCTGGGTTGAACTTGGCTTGCATTGCTTTTACGGCATCAGCTACGGAGGTCATGGTTCGATCCTTTTTTTGGGTCATAGGAGCTGGGTGGTTACAGCAAGGGTCACAGTCATCCGGACTCAGCGAAAAGTGATGAGTTCCGGGGCCTTCAACAGTTGCAGGTGTGCATGACTGTTGAAGGAAGCCAGAGCCACCTCGCGGCCGCGGAATTTCAGCTGGCTGAGCGAGGTGTTGACGATTTGCCAATTCAGTTCGAAGGCCTGTTTGGCAGGCATTTGTGTAATGAGGTGGAGCAGGGCAGTGATGGTACCGCCGGAAGTGAACACGGCGATTTTCTGGTTTTTGTCCGCCAGATCAAGAATGCGATGCAGCCCGCCCTGAACCCGCTCGACAAACCCCAGCCAGCTTTCCAGCCCCGGCGTGTCGTACGTGCCAGCCAGCCAGCGCTCGATGATCAGGGCAAAAATACGCTGGAATTCGCTACGGTTTTGCGCGGCATTACGCAGGATGTCAATCGCCTCCGGTTCGTCTTCCAGCATCGCCGGGAGCAGGGCACGGATCACCGCGTCGGCATCGAACTCGTTGAACGCGGCATCGGTCTCCAGCGTTGGCACATTCAGGCCTTTGGCGCTGAACTGCTCCAGTGCGCTGGTGGCCGTGTGTTGCTGACGACGCAGGTCTCCGGCAATGCAACGATCAAAGCTGATCCCCAGTTCAGCGAGGTGCTGACCAAGGATTTCTGCCTGGCGTACACCGGTCGGCGACAGGACGTCATAGTCGTCTGCACCAAAGGAGGCCTGGCCATGTCGAATCAGATAGATGCTGCCCACGTCCGCGTCATCCCGGTACGTTGAAGGTTTGGCGAGGTTATGAGGATGACGGAGAGCTGTCAATGAAAAAACATACGCTTGTTTGAAATGCCCGTTACAGGCGTGTTGCCAGAGGTTTCACGGCTGGCCGACGGGCCGGTGCATGGGTATGCTGGCGTCATCCCGCGTGTGTTTCGCATCCGCGCATTGTTTTAAGGAGTCTCTGTGGAGTTTTTCACCGAATACGCCAGTTTCCTGGCCAAGACCGTTACTTTGGTGATCGCCATTCTGGTGGTGCTCGCCAGTTTTGCCGCGTTGCGCAGCAAGGGCCGGCGCAAATCGGCCGGTCAGTTGCAGGTCAGCAAGCTCAATGATTTCTATAAGGGCCTGCGTGAACGCCTGGAGCAGACATTGCTCGACAAGGATCAGCTCAAGGCGTTGCGCAAGGGCCAGGCCAAAGCCGAGAAAACCGAGAAGAAACAAAAGAACAAACCTGACGCCAAAGCGCGGGTGTTTGTGCTGGATTTCGACGGCGATATCAAAGCCTCGGCCACCGAAAGCCTGCGTCATGAAATCACTGCACTATTGACTCTCGCGACACCGAAAGACGAAGTCGTCCTGCGTCTCGAAAGCGGCGGCGGCATGGTGCACAGCTATGGTCTGGCGTCCTCGCAGCTGGCGCGTATCCGCGAAGCCGGCGTGCCGCTGACCGTGTGCATCGATAAGGTGGCCGCGAGTGGCGGTTACATGATGGCTTGCATTGGCGAGAAGATCATCAGCGCACCGTTTGCGATTCTCGGCTCGATTGGTGTGGTCGCGCAGTTGCCCAACGTCAATCGCCTGCTGAAGAAGCACGACATCGATTTCGAAGTGCTGACCGCCGGCGAATACAAACGCACCCTGACCGTGTTTGGCGAAAACACCGAAAAGGGCCGCGAGAAATTCCAGGAAGACCTGGACATCACTCACCAACTGTTCAAGAACTTCGTGTCACGTTATCGCCCGCAACTGGCGATCGACGAAGTGGCTACCGGTGAAGTCTGGCTGGGTGTTGCGGCGCTGGATAAGCAACTGGTCGATGAACTCAAGACCAGCGATGAGTACCTGGCAGAACGTGCGAAGAAGTCTGAGGTTTATCACCTGCATTACGCCGAGCGTAAGAGCCTGCAAGAGCGCATCGGCATGGCGGCCAGCGGTTCCGTGGATCGCGTGCTGTTGAGCTGGTGGAGCCGGTTGACCCAGCAACGCTTCTGGTAATAGCGGCACGTCCGCAAAGATCGCAGCCTTCGGCAGCTCCTACAGATATCCCAATGTAGGAGCTGCCGCAGGCTGCGATCTTTTGATCTTGAATACCCACCACCTCTAGCGAATTTTCCTCGCCCATCGCGGAAACGTCCTGCATTTTCCTCGCCTCACATCCTTTAGGTTAGTCACTCCTATAGCGATGCAAAGGATTGCAGAGAATGACGGAGAACGCAGAAACCCGCCCCAACAGACACCAACAGTGGGCCCTCGAACTGGAAGCCGTGTTGCCACACAGCGCCACCCGGTTCACCCGTGACTTGATCGAGGATCGATGGGGCAAAGCCATTGCTCCGATGACGTCACAACTGGCGTATCTGCAGTACGATTTTCGTGGCTACCCCGCACTCGACGCCGTTCACAAGGGGCGTCTGATCAGAACAGAGAGCCTGCTGCATGCGGCCATGACCAACCAGCAAACGGTCGGGGCCGGACGTTTCGGCGAGACCGCTTTCGGCTTGTACACCCCTCCACTCGTAGGGCCGGTTATCGCCATTGTCGCTATCGATGAAACGGCGTTTCCCGGTGGCGGACATGCCGACTATGAGGGCATCTACCGCCAAACCAAGCCCCAGCGTTATGGCCCCGATACACAACTGACGTTGATGCCCCATGACTTCAAACGCTGGGTCTGGACCCTGGAGCTGAAAACCCGGTACCGCGCCTACATCGATCAAGTCTGGCCCTCCGATACCCACATCATCTCGACCAACGCATATCCACTGAAAACCGCCGTTAAATCTGCCTATGTCATGGCCGCTTACCTGCAGCATCAAGAACTCAGCCTCTCGGACGAGGGACTGAAACTGGCGCTGCGCGGGGCCGGACTGGATCCGCAGCAATCCTGGGAAGCGCTTACCCTTGAGCATTTACAAATGCCCTTCGTCGCATTGCAGGATGTCGAATTCAGTCGATTGCGAATCTATCGTTACGACTCGACCGATATCTGGTGTTTCGCCCAGCCAGGTCACGATCGGCGGCTGCTGTACATTCCCGGCAATTCTTCGCCATTCCATGAGTTCACCAACGTCCAGGCGCTGCGCCGTTGGCTGGTCGAGGCCGCTCGCAGCGCTGAAAAAGCCCAGGCACTCGCAGCACACTTCAGGGAAGACGACCGCACCGACGGTGTTTTGCACGCAGGGGTAATCACGGCCCTGCAAGGCATGGCGATGTACCCGCATCAACATCACCTGACCACCTCCGCGGGGTTCTTCAACAACGACGGTTATTGGGATCCCGCCGACTACAGCCATCTGGAGAAAGCCGCCGCCGGCACTGACCCGTTCGCGCAACTGGTGCTCTCGATGAAGCAGGCCGCGCTCACCAGTATCGAGACGATTCATGACGACGCCCAAGTCAATCGTGAGCAATTGAGTGCGGTGGTAGAACCCTTGGTGCAATGGCTCAATCGTTATGGACCGCTGGCGTTGTTGATACCGGGCGCAGAGGGTTTGTTGGCATTGGCAGGCCTGATCGACGCCGGCTACGGGCTGGCGGAAACGGCGAACGCCACGACCACGACCGAGCGATCACAAGGCGTCACCCGTACTGTATTGGGCCTGCTCAACGCGCTGCCGATACTCGCCGACGCGGCGTCCATGCCGTTAGAACCGCCCATCATAAAAGGCCGGCAACGCGAGCCGTTCATCGAATCTGCCAACGTGGCCACTGCGCCGCCGGCCATTGAATCTGTCGCTGAACACGTTGCCTTGATGCAAGGCCTCGGGCCAGGCATCGAACGCTTCAGCCGCGAAGTGTTGTTACAGATGCGCCACGTCAGCGGCGTCAGCGATGACACTTTGCGTTTGCTTCGCACGGATGGACGAGCACCGACGCCGATTCTGCAGGACACCATCAGCCGTTTTGCCCTCGATCAGGATCTGCAGCAGGCCCTGGACGCATTGCCTGAAGGCTCGGCAGCCGCCCGACAATTACAGCGCGACAGGGCCAACCTGTTTCGCCAGCGCCATGAGGCGTTGCAGCAGTCGGATAATCCGTGGATCAAACTGTTTCGTCAGCAATATCCGCTGCTCCCAAAAAGCGCCGTGGAGCAGATCCTCGAGCGTTCAGGCATCGATATCGAGGCGCCGCACACGCTGGCGGACAGCAAACGTGTTTTCGCCCGCTTGAGTGACAAGGCGCAACAGTACGAGCAGCACGTTCGGGTCTGCCGCGCGTACGAAGGCTTCTATCTGAAATCGGAACCCAGTGCAGACAACGATGTACTGGTCCTGCACACCCTTGAGCGCTTGCCCGGCTGGTCCGCACAGGCGCGCATCGAGGTGCTGGAGGAGGGGGCCGGGAGCCGGACTGTGGACAGCATCGGGGCATTGTCTGCAAACGTGAAGACTCAATTGCTGAGGACGCCCGGTGTCGCCTTTGATCAGGCGCTGCTCGATGTACTGGCACCTGAACAGCGTGCAGCGCTTGGCTTGCGTAGCGATCAGCCATTGGCTGACTTGCGAGCGAAACTTCGTGAACAGGCGCTGCGGCATTCCGAGTTGGCGATTGGCCTGCGCCGCATGGATTCAGGCGCAAGCTTCAATTTCAGTGGCTTACGCGGTGGAGGCTTTCCCGCTACCGCGCAGAACGCAGAGTTTTCCAGGCAAGTGATGCGACTGCAGGTCAAAGAAATCTACCCGGCCATTTCCGATGCTCAGGCGGACGAGTTTCTGCTTACGCTAGGTTCAGGCGCGCAAAACGAACTGGATCGCCTAAGGCTGCAAATGCAGCAGTTAGGCATTGATATCAGTGACTGGATCGAAGACATCCACACGGATATCCAGGACATGGATGTCGAACTCCTGACAGAAAGTGATGGCCTCGCGCGGGGCTTGAATGCTCTGCAGATCGAAGACGAAAACGACGCCCGCATCGAAATCCGAATGGAGCGGGAGCGGGAAACACGTTACGCACTGGCCGACGAGCTGATTGCCCTTTGGCAAGGGCGCAGCGGGCCTGGGAGCCGGGTGTTTGAACATGGCCGGTTTATTGGTTTTCATCTGGACATGGATTTCGACCCAATGCACAGCTTGCCGCAACTCAACGTCAAATTTCGCGATGTCATCTCGTTGTCGATGCCTCAATTTCAGCTGACCCAACGCGGCAGCCTCAATGGCTTTCTCGAGTGTTTCCCCAATCTGCGCTGGCTCGGCATGAAAGGCGTCGACCTGCGGCTGATCAACACGCTTGGCGAGACGGCAGGCAAGTTGCCGCCAGCCATTGGCCAAATGAAACAACTGGAAATTCTCAATCTGCGCGCCACCGGGCTGACGCTGACCGACGTGACGGCCGGGCAAATCGGCGGATTGAAGCGCCTGCGCATTCTCGATCTGTGTGACAACCCATTGGGCGTACCGCCCCTGCTGTTGGACATGCCGCAACTGCGCGAACTTAAACTGCGTGGGACCGGCCTGACCACCAGTCCCATCGGCATTCCCGACTCAGCCTGTTTGCAGCGTCTGGATCTGCGCAACAATCGCATGACCCGCATACCGATGGCCGTGCGACGACAGTCTGTGGCCGAGGGCAATCTGTTGCTGTCCGGCAATCCACTCAGCGACCCGGACAGTCTGCGTTGGGTGGTGGAGCATCGTCAGCGGACCGGGATCAACGTGTGGATGGCTGCGCCGACGCACACGTTGTTTCTGCCTGATTCATGGACGGCCGGACTGCCTCCCGAGCGGGCACTGCAACTCAGTGACAGTTGGGAGCGGATCGCCGCGAAACCGGGAAGTGAGCGGTTTTTCAGCAGCCTGGAAATGATGACTCGCACGGCGGACTTTGTAGTCGACTTTGCGCCGTTGCAAACCCGCGTCTGGCACATGATCGAGGAGATGGATTCATCTTCCCAACTGTGCCGATACCTGTTTCAAGAGGTGCAATGGTCGCCGCTGGACGGCAATGATCCATTCGCCAGTCTGGCCCGACTGGAGGAGCGAATTTCCACGTTCATTGCGACTTCGGCGAAACGGCCAAGGCTCGACGGGGAGGTTCAATCATGACCGCGCTTGCAAACCCGCCGGCAGCGTTGACATCTGCAGGACAGGGTGTTTTTTTCGAGTTTTTCAAGAAGGCAGAATTGCCGACGTGGTTCACCCAGAGCAGCCCCTCACAACGCAAGACGCTTTACCTCCGGTTGCTTGCCAGCTTCGCCTCCCGAGACGAAGCGCGAAAAGTGCTGGCAAGCCTGCAAGCTCCCAACCCTTTCGTCGCGGGTCACCTGACCAAGGCCCTGTCCGAAAAACTCAAAGAGCCGCTGGAGATCACTGGTGCGGTTTTCCAGCACATCAGGTCTACCTCAAGCCTGCTGGGGCTGAGGCGCACGCTTGTGTTGCCGCTCGGCAGAGACCTGATTGCAGCCGCCTGTGAAAATTTTACGTCTGACGAAACCGAGGCTGACAATTATCACGACGATTCGCTGATCTACTTGCCCGAACGCATCGCCGGGCGCGGCAATCGCGTGTTGCCGATCAAACCCCACGAGTTTGCGCTGCTATGTCGCGAACTGGATCTGGGCCAGCAATATCAGGCGCATCTGCAACAGATTTTCGAGTCAGACCCGCGAACGCAGAAGGCTTGCGTGGCTCATTCGCGACGCAGTTTTGAAGTCGATCTGCAACTGGCCTTGATGAAACAGCACATTTCGCTGGATACCCATCGGCGTTTGCAAGAGGCGTTGCAACACAGTCCTGACGGTTTGTCCCAGGTTGCGTTCAGTTTGCAGACCCTCAAGGTGCTGGACTGCACCGTTTACGGTGTGCTGGTTCTGCAACTGAAGGCCGATGACCAACGCTGCGTGCTCTATCTGCCGGGTGATCGCGAGCAAGCCCTGCAAGAGTTCGAGTCGTTTCAAAAAATGGAGGTGCGGCTCAGTATCCGATTGCGCAAGAAGGCCTTCCGTGAGTACTTCGCGCGTTTCGTCGCGCTGGCTGAGCAGGTCGGTTTTCAAACGCAGGTGAAGGCGCGCCTGCTCGAACCTTCGGGTGGCTCGCCCTTGCCCAAACAGGCGATTTATCTCCCGCTGACTGCCGTGGACATGCACGGTGACGGGTTCGTCGGGCTGTACCTGCATCGTCTGGCGCTGGTCAAAATCACTGCGCGACTGTTGGTGGTGCCGACCGGCGATGAAGACGAAAAGGAGCGGCTAGCCAGGCTCGAAACCTACGAAACGATCGGTATCGATCTGGCGCTGTTCGCCGCTTCGTTCGTTCCGGGGATTGGTGAAATTCTGATGGCAGTCACCGCATTCCAATTATTGCGAGGGGTATATCTCGGTATCGAGAGCTGGACGCGCGGAGATCAGGAACAGGCCACCGAATATTTCTTCGACACCACCGAGAACCTGATCCTGGCGGCGGCGCTGGCGGCTGGGCAGTTGGGTATCACCGCCAGCTATAAAACCATCAAAAGTTCCGGCGTCATTGCGCGTTTGCGTCAAATCACCCTTTCCGGTGGCGTCGTTCGGTTATGGAACCCGAACCTCGCACCTTATCGTCAGAACGTGGCACTACCTGATTGGCTGCAAAGTGATGAGAAAGGTCTGCGTTGGCTCGCCGGGCAAGCCTACTTGCGAATCGGCCCCCATGTGTACGCTGTGCGCCCGCAACATGACACTGAAATGTGGGAAATTCAGCCACTTTCCAAAGTGCATGACGAGTACGCACCGCTACTGGAGACCAATGGCTTCGGTGCCTGGCGCCATGATGCCGAGTTGCCGCAGGAGTGGGATCGCCTGACGCTGCTGCGCCGGCTGGGCTACACCGAAACACTGCTGGATGATGCGTTGATCATGGACGCCATGACCGCCAGTGGCGTGCAGGACAATGAACTGCGTCAGGCAATCCTTGACCGTCGCGGCCCGCCCGGTGCATTGATCGACAGTGTGCAACGGTTCGACGCTGACCGGCAGGTTCGAGACTTCATCGAGCAGTTGAAAGACCTGCGCACGGCCGTGCACGCAGACGCCGAATTGCAACTCTATCTGCTGACCAGCCTGCGTCGCTGGCCCGCGCACACCGGGTTGAACCTGACTGATTTTACCGGTCAGACGCTGCACAGCTTTTCGCCGGGCGCGACAGTGCATCGAGACATCAAGCTGAGCCAGGACTCTCTTGGCAAAGGCTTTCTCTACCGCGACGTGCTGGCGGCTTTGAATGATTCGGAACGCAGTCATCTGTTATCGACCGTCAGCGCAGAAGACGCGCCGGAACAGGCGTTGCGCCAGATCATGCTGGAACACGCCACCAGCAACAATTTCACCCTGTTCGAACGCCTTTATCAGCGCAATGCGCCCACCCTGAATCAGCAGTCTGCGTTGCTGGTGAACATGTTCGCCGACCTGCCGGGGGCGTTTGCCAATGAGTTGGTATGGTACGCCGAGGCGCATGAGCTGCTCGAACTGGAGGCGGGCAATGTGCCGCTGCGTCAGGCCGAAGAAGCGCGACGGTATCTGCAAGTGGTGCGCGAGAATCGCGCTTACGAAGGGTTATATCTTGATGGCGCAGGCACGACCGACACCAGCCGTCTGGTACTGGATGCACTCGAACATCTCCCTGGCTGGAAGGATGGTCTTTACGTGCAGATACTCGATGGCACGCTGTCCGACGACGTCATGGCAGCATTGGGCAGCGAAACCGCGCAAGAGCATCTGCAGGTGCTCGCCCACGGTTTTGCCTATGAGGTGATGGACAAGCAGTTCGAGCGTGTCGCGCTGCTGCCGGGGCGAACACGTGAGCATTATTTTCAGGCGCTCTGGCATGGTTTGTCGCAGCAACGTCGGGCAGCACTGGGCGTCGCGGCTGGCGATGGCGCTGCCACGTTGCAGCAGAAGATCATCACGATGGCACTGCAGCGGCGCGAATTCGCACACCTGACGTTGAGCAACTCGCCCATTCGCAGTGGTTACACCTCGCCGATGCGCCTGGCCGATCGCGTGCAACAGCCGTCCTCGAGCCAGGCACCGTTCACTGAAAAGGCCAGTGCGGACATTGCGGTCCTGCGACAGCGAGCGCAAGAGCTGTATCCGGCGCATTCCCATGAGCAGATCAGCCATTTTCTTCAGCGTCTGGAAGCCGATGAACTGCTGATGCTCAGAAAACTGGAGCACTTGCGCATCGAGTTTTTCAACCTTCGCGACGCGCTGCAGAAATGGGTCGTGCGCGACAGCTGGTATCAAGGCCTGAATGGGCCACGCGTCAAAGTGACGAAACTGGCCAGGTTTCGCACGGCGATCCAGATCATTCGTTGCTGGCGCCGAGAAACACCGCGGATGTCGGGTATCGGTGCAAACCTTTATGAGCTGTCCTTGCCGGCGCTGGTGATTGGCGATTTACCGCACCTGGAGGCGGATTTCAGTCATGTCGGCGCATTGATCATGGATCGCGTGGCCACTCAAACCGGTGTCAGCCGTTTTCTCGGCGGATTCGCTCAGCTGCGCGTGTTGTCCCTGGTCGATACCGGATTAACGCGACTGCCGGCGGCCATCAGTGAGATGAAAAGCCTTGAAACGCTGGACCTGAGCGAAAACCACATTCATCTGACGCAAGTGTCGGCGCAGCAATTGGCTGGCATGTACTCATTGAAACGTCTGGAGTTGGGTTTCAATCCTGAACTGGGGGGCAGCCCTGATGCCGCGCTGTTGTCGCAACTTGAACACCTCGGTCTGCGCGACACCGGCATCAGCGAATGGCCCAGCGGCACGGTGGGGTTGCCGAAGTTGAGAACCCTGGATCTGCGTGACAATCGGATCACGCATGTCCCGCAAAATGTACTGGTCAGCTCTGATCTGTTGAATTTTGGCACCGATCTACGTGGTAACCCGCTGTCGGCAGACTCACTATCGAGGCTCTCGACCTATCAGCAACTCAATGAAATCAGCATAGGGCTTCTGTCGGCCGGGCAAGCGGATCTGGTTGCGCGGGTTTTGGTCGATGTCTCCATGAGCTCCACTTGGTTGACCGGCGTTACCGGACCCTTACTGCTCAGTCGTCGGTACCTGTGGCGCTTGTTGTTCCTGCAACCTGATTCGCGGCGCTTCTTCGCGTTGCTCGTGCGGATGCGCTACACCGTCGACTACCGAGTGGCGTTCAGCACACTGCGTGAGAGGGTCTGGGGTGTCATCGAGGCCGCCTCGCAGGATGCAGCCTTGCGCCGGACGCTGTTCCGTATGGCTGAGGCCGATGCACGCAGCATTGATGATTGCTCATTGTTGTTCAGTGATATTGCCGTCACCGTGCTGTGTTTCCGGGCGTTGGGGGCTGCACAAACAGGCAGTGTGCTGCTGGAACGTCAATTCGTGCGCTTGTTGCGCAGCCTGTTCCGATTACGCGTGGTCGAAAATCTGGCGCACAAACACGTCATAGCCCTGAAGCAGACACAAGCGGTAACGGCTGAGGAAGCCAGGCAGATGAGCTTCGCGCTTCGTCTGGGACTGGCGCAACGACTGGATCTTCCCGGTCAGCCCACGGCCATCAACGAGCGCCTGGACGTCGAGATTTCCACGCAGACCCTGGACGAGGTCTATCGGCAAGTACTTGTCGCGGAGCAGGGCACAGCGTTGCTCGATTCGCTGAAGACCCAGCCGATCTGGGTGGAATATCTGGAGAGCGCCTACAGCGCACAGTTCGACGATATCGAGATAGGTTCCAAACTCGCGTTACTGGAACTCGATCGGTTGACGCATTTGAGTCGAGAGCAACTGTCGATTCGAATGAGCGCAATCGCGGAGAACCACAACAATTTGCGCAAAGCGTTGTTCACCCGTTTGACCCAAGCCGCGCTGGATCGCTTTGCTGCGCATCCGGCACTGGTAGAAGTGCCGGGTTTTGCGCTGACTGATTAACGATGGCCAAACGCCTGGCAAAAAAAATCTGAAACCGGATCAGGTCCGGTTTCAGATTTGGGTGTTACGACTGAAAGGATCAGCGACGACGGAACAGCGGTAGCGGCTCGTCAGTGGCAGCCTGATAGGTCACCGAGAAGTCCTTGAGACCTTCAAGGGCTTCGTACGGGTCTTTATCCGGGCGCACAGCGAAGGCGTCGAAACCGCAGCGGTGCATGTAAAACAGCTGATCGCGCAGCACATCGCCAATCGCCCGCAGTTCGCCTTTGAAACCATAACGGTCGCGCAGCAAACGGGCGTTGGAGTAGTTGCGGCCGTCAGTGAACGCCGGGAAGTTCAGGGCAATCACCTGAAACTCGGCAACGTCTTCACCGATTTCTTCGGCTTCTTCGTCAGCGTCCAGCCAGACACCCAGGCCGCCGTCGCGGGCCTTGAGCATGCAACTGTGTTCACGCCACAGTTGCAACGGCACGATCAAGTCGTCGCAGTTGCTGATCTCGTCGATGTTGAAATCTTTTGGCAGCAAGTGCCAGGTTTCGTCGACGACTTCGTTGTTCTTAATGATTCGCTGCATAGACGCGTTCCTTGAAGAGGTCGATGCCAATACGCTGATAAGTGTCAATGAAGCGCTCGTCTTCGGTACGTTGTTCAACGTACACGTCGATCAGCTTCGAGATCACATCAGGCATGACTTCCTGAGCGAAGGACGGGCCGAGGATCTTGCCCAGGCTCGCGTCACGGCTGGCGCTGCCGCCGAGGGAGACCTGATAGAACTCTTCGCCTTTCTTGTCCACGCCGAGGATGCCGATGTGGCCGACGTGGTGGTGACCACAGGCGTTCATGCAACCGGAGATGTTCAGATCCAGCTCACCGATGTCGAACAGATAATCCAGGTCGTCGAAACGGCGCTGGATCGATTCGGCGATCGGGATCGACTTGGCGTTGGCCAGCGAGCAGAAATCACCGCCAGGGCAGCAGATGATGTCGGTCAGCAAACCAATGTTCGGTGTGGCGAAACCGCCTTCGCGCAACTCGCCCCACAGGGTGAACAACTGGCTCTGCTCAACGTCGGCGAGAATGATGTTCTGTTCGTGGGAGGTGCGCAGTTGACCGAAGCTGTAGCGGTCGGCCAGATCGGCGACGGCGTCGAGCTGCTTGTCGGTGATGTCGCCCGGGGCAACGCCGGTCGGTTTCAGCGACAGGGTCACGGCGACATAACCCGGCTTCTTGTGCGCCAGGGTATTGCGGGTGCGCCAGCGGGCGAAACCCGGATGCTCTTTGTCGAGGTCGGCCAACTGAGCGGTCTGGTTGTCCAGGGCCTTGTAATCCGGATCGACGAAGTGCTTGGCCACACGCTGCAGCTCGGCTTCGGTCAATGTGGTCTGGCCACCGCGAAGGTGCTCCATTTCCGCATCGACTTTCTGCGCGAACACTTCAGGCGTGAGTGCCTTGACGAGGATCTTGATCCGCGCCTTGTATTTGTTGTCGCGACGGCCGTAGCGGTTGTACACACGCAGAATGGCGTCGAGGTAGCTCAACAGATCCTGCCATGGCAGGAACTCGTTGATGAACGCGCCAACCACCGGCGTACGACCGAGGCCACCGCCGACCAGCACACGGAAACCCAGTTCGCCAGCGGCGTTGTGGACCGGCTCAAGGCCAATGTCGTGGACTTCAATGGCGGCGCGGTCAGCGGTCGAACCGTTGACGGCGATTTTGAATTTGCGCGGCAGGTAGGCGAATTCCGGGTGGAACGTCGTCCACTGACGGACGATCTCGCACCATGGGCGCGGATCGATCACTTCGTCAGCGGCGACACCGGCGAACTGGTCGGTGGTGACGTTGCGCAGGCAGTTACCGCTGGTCTGGATCGCGTGCATCTGCACGGTGGCCAGTTCAGCCAGAATGTCCGGAATGTCTTCCACCGCCGGCCAGTTGAACTGCACGTTCTGCCGCGTACTGATGTGGGCGTAGCCCTTGTCGTAGTCGCGGGCAATCTTGGCCATCATGCGCATCTGACGCGAAGTCAGCTGGCCGTAAGGCACCGCCACACGCAACATCGGCGCAAAACGCTGGATGTAGAGGCCATTTTGCAGGCGCAGGGGGCGGAATTCTTCTTCGCTCAGCTCACCTGCCAGATAGCGTCGGGTCTGATCACGGAACTGCTTGACGCGGTCCTCGATGATCCGCTGATCGTACTCGTCGTATACGTACATATAAGTCCTGTTCTCAGGCTTGGGCCATTCGGAGTAGCACTGCGTTTTCGCTTGCTGGAGTCCGATTGTGCCTCTGCAATTCTGCGCGCACGGCCGCGCTCTCCCTAACGGAGCCGGGGCAATATACCTGTTTGGGGTTATGCGCAAAAGTGATGTTTGAGTATATGTAAAGAACCAAAACGCCTAACGAGAATCACTGTCAACTAATCCACATTTGTAGTGCGGACAATCATCGTCTTAACTGTGGTCGAGTCTTTCTGCAATCACCGATAAAACCGACAAGAGGCGATGCAATGAGCAATCCGACCAAGGCAAGAAAAAGCGACAGTAGCGTCGATGCGTGGGCCATTTTGTTCCTGATCATTCTCGTAGTAGGGACGGCGGTATTCTGGGTCAGCCATCAGTAAACGACTCATCCGGGCCCCGCTTGCGACGATTGTCGGACAAAAACGGGATCAGGCATCAATAGCCGATGATTCGAGGGCTATAATGCGCGGCCATTTTTTCTTGGGCCCGGATGACTCATGTTGAAGTTTTTGCACCTCGGCTTGCTGCTGTTCAGCGCGGCTTTCATCAACGCTGCGCGAGCGGAGTCAGTGCTGTTCCTCAATCCGGGCTCGACGCAGGAAGCCTTCTGGGTCAGCTATTCGCAATTCATGCAGGCCGCCGCCCGCGACCTTGGCATCGACCTCTACATCCTCTATTCGCAACGCCAGCCGGAACTGACCCTGGCGCAGGCGCGCATTGCCCTGCAAGGGCCGAATCGGCCTGACTACCTGATCTTCGTCAACGAACAGTACGTAGCGCCGCAAATCCTGCGCCTGGCCCACAACAGTGGCGTGAAACTGTTCATGGTCAATAACGCGCTGACGGCGGATCAAGAGGCGTTGGTCGGCGAACGCGGTGATCAGGTCGGCAGTCTGGTGCCGAATGATGAGGAGGGCGGCTACTTGATGATGAAGGAGCTGATCCGTGTGCATCCGCCGGTGGCAGCGGGTGAGCAGATTGAAATGCTGGCGTTCTCCGGACTGAAAATCACCCCGTCGGCGCAACTGCGCGAGCACGGCATGCAGCGTGCGCTGGCCGAGCATCCGCAGGTGCGCTTGCGCCAACTGGTCTATAGCGGCTGGACCCAGGACCGCGCCTACGAGCAGGCGAAACAGCTCTTCGGCCGTTATCCCAAGGTTTCTCTGGTGTGGTCGGCCAACGATGAAATGGCCTTCGGGGCGATGCGCGCCTATGCCGAAACCGGCAAGGTGGCGGGTAAAGACGCCTTGTTCAGCGCGGTCAACACTTCACCGGCAGCGTTGCAGGCTTTGGTCGACGGACGATTGAGCGCGTTGGTTGGCGGACATTTCACCTTGGGCGGCTGGGCGCTGGTCGAACTGAATGACTACGAGCACGGCATCGACCTGAATCGCTACGGCGGCAGCGACCGGCAAATCCCCTTGCTGCAATTGATCGACAAGGCCCAGGCCACGCAAATGCTGGCCATGGGCGATTCGCCGGACTACGGGGTGAATTTCCGCAAGCTGTCTGCCAAAGGTCGACCGGACTCCTATCGCTACCCGTTCAACCTGCAAACCCTGATGCGCTGAACCCGGTCAGACACCGGCGAAATGCAGCACCAGTTTGACGATGGCAAACAGCGTCAACGCAAACACCACGGTGAACAGAATCCCCAGCAGCACGAAATGGCTGGGCTTGCCATGGGTGAAGTCCCTTGCGCGATTCTTGCCGCTCTGCACTCCGAACGCCGCCGCCATGACGCTGTGCAGCATCTGCCAGAAGCTCGGTGGTTTGTTGTCGACTGGATCGTCCATAAATCCCTCGCCATCACAGGGTGAAATCCAAGCATAGACAAATAAACCCCGGCGGGGCGCGTACAAAAGTGCCGAGGTATATATATGTACCGCCATGGCCGGCGACGGCGGTGATTGACTGACGCTTCATCCACAAGCCGTCAGGATTTCATATGCGAGAACTCACCACTGGTCGCAGGGAGGGCCTGCACAAGCCTTTCGTCACGCAAAAACTGCAGCGGCGCCTGCGGCATTTCAGCCGCGCAGACATTGAGCAGCTGCACCGCGCCAGAACGCCCGGAGGTCTGCCCGAAGGCGCCATGCCTGACTGGTTCGAGGCGCTGACCGAGGTGCAACGGCAAATCATCCGCGACAGTCAGCAACGCAGCCGCGCCTCTAGCCAGACGCTGGCAAAGACGCTTGAAGGGCTCAAGGGTGTGACCGAATTTGCGCAACCCTTGCTTGAGGCGGCGCTGCTTGAAAAATTCGCCATCAAGGTCGACACGGCCAACACCTGGCTTTACACCGAGCTGTACCACGACAGGTTGGTGACCGATCAGAACCTGCTGCAATTGGCGTTGCGCAATTTTCTCGACGATCAGTCATTCGCCGAAACGGATGTGATCGCCGAGCAGGGTGATCCGGCGCCGATGGGCGCCGACAGTGAAGGCTTGTACGGTTGGTATTACCCCGACGTCGGCCCGTCCAAGTGTTACCGGATCAACACGCTGGCGATCAAACCCGCTGAATTTGCACTGTTATGCCGTGAGCTGGATATCGGCCAGCAGTATCAACGGCATCTGGCAGCGATTTTCGATGCCGACGAGCGCGCCGAGCAGGTCAAGACCCAAACCATCGAGGCTTGGAAGGACAGCTTGCGGGCCCACGCGCATGTCGCTCGCCTAAAAACACTGATCAGCCCGAGCGCTTATCTGGCGGTGCTCGGCACGCTTAACGAGGAGCCGGCAACCACACTGGATGGCCAGCCCGTGGTGTTCAGTCAGTTGCACGTGCTCGGCGTGCCTGTCAGCGAGATGTTTGTACTGGGTGCGAGCCGGCGCAAACAGAAAAAGATTGACCTGAGCTGGAGCCATCCCGGCACCAACCTGTTGGATGTGCTTGAGTACAGCGACTCACGGATTATCGTCTGCATGCCCGGTGATCCGCTGGCGCCGATCAAGGAGTACGCCTCGCTCAAGGCGTTTGAGCAAGACCTCGCTTTGCGTCTGCGTGAGGACACGTATCAGCGCTGGTTTCTGCGGCTAATCCCCCATGGCGACGCCGGCAGGTTTCTCGGCAACGTCCGCTCGGCGTTACAGACCCTCGAATGGAACCCCGACGCGCCGCATCGCGAACAAACCCTGTTGGGGCACAGCAACGGCATTTATCAGCGGATCTATCGCGCCAACCCTGCGCTGGATCTCGCGGAAAGCTTTCTCGATGGCGATTTGTTCAGTGAGTTGTACGCGCGGCACGAGACCCGTCTGAAGGCATCGGCCGCGCAGTTGGCGGTGCCGACTGCCACGGTCGATCATGACGCCTGGTACGCACGGCTCGCGCACTACGCCGAGTGGGGCCTGAACCTGTTGAACGTGGCGGCGTTTTTCATTCCGGGGCTGGGCGAAGTGATGATGGCCGTGATGGCCGTGCAACTGACCCTGGATGTTTATCACGGGGTAGACGCCTGGAGCGTTGGTGACACGGATCTGGCGTGGGGTTATCTCGAGTCGGTCGCGACGAACCTGGCATTCATGGCGGCAGTCGGTGCCGTTGTAAGTAAAGCGCCGAAAATCAGCGCCGCGCCGTTTGTCGACGGCATGGTCAAGGTCCGGCTGCCGTTTGGTGACGAACAGTTGTGGCGGCCGGGTTTGGCGCCGTACAAGAGCGCTGTGGTGTTGCCTGCCGCGCTTGAACCCAACCACCTTGGGCAATACGCGCTAGGCGACCGCACCTTTATCCATCTGGACGGCGAGGTCTATGAACAGACTTTCGATGCGAGCCTCGGCCGCTGGCGACTCAAGCACCCAAGCAACCCGCACGCCTATCAACCCGTGTTGCACTCCAACGGGCAGGGGGCATGGCGACACGTTTTCGAGCGACCGCTGGAATGGGATCGTGCGACGTTGCTGCGCCGACTCGGCCATGTCACTGATGGGCTGGACGCGCCGGCGCTGGAGAACATCGCCCGGATCAGTGGGGTCGACGACAACACGCTGCGAAAAATGCACAGGGATCACCAGCCAATGCCTGCAGCCTTGTCCGATGCCTTGCGCCAGTTTCAGATCGACCGTCAACTCAATGAGTTGATCGCCCAGGCTCCTGCCGGCGATGCTGTGACGGCGTTGCAGCGACAACAAATCACTGCGCGGTTCGCAACCACAACGGCGTCGACGCCTGATATCAAACAACTGCAGAAAAGCTTCCCGAGCCTGTCGAATGATGCCGCGCAAGAAGTGTTGAACGGCGCCACCGTGCAGGAACGACGCGCGCTTGCGCGGAGCGGACGGCTACCGATGAGCCTCCTGCTGAAGACGCGCACCTTCGCCAGAATCAGTCGTCTGAATCAGGCCTTGGCGGGCATGCAGCTGCAGAGTCTGGCGTCTTTCGACAGCCAGCGCCTCGCACTGCACGCGTTACATAAACAGCCCGGCTGGCCGCAACAATTGCGCATGGAAATCCGCCAACACGATTACACCGGCAAGGTGTTGGCGAGTATCGGCAACGCGTCGGCTGACGACGTCAAATACCTGGTCACCGATGGCCCTCAGCATCACCAGCGTCATCAGTTCCAGGCTTTCGACCGTGAGGGCAATGCGTTGAACAGTGTCCCTCGCGAGGGCGAGAACTTTTATCAATCGCTCATGCACGCGTTGCCGGACGAGGCGCGAGTGCAACTCGGCCTGCCAAATGTCGGGCAAAGCGCGGCTTTGCAGAAGACCCTGAGCACTTACGCGTTGGCGCACCGTGAGCAAATGCTCGAAGCGTTGCTGCCCGGTCGCGGCGCGGCACGCTTCAAGGCGCCGACACGTCTGGCGGATGGCCGCGTGGGTTATCCGTTGAGCGGGCGAGGTGCGGGCGTGCAAGCCAATCCCTCGTTGATTGCGAGACTGCGCGACGTCTACCCGGTCTTTTCCGATGACTTGGCGCAGAGGATGATCGAGCACCTGATGCGTGAAGGCTGCACCGACACGCAGATCTTCAATCTGCTCAACCTGCGCGCCGCTGAGTATCAGACGCTGACGACCGAGCTGGAGCAATGGCTGGGCAACGCTGGCGGCAGAGCGAGCCGAGCCCGCGCGACGCAGTTGATCAAGGACGCTTGGCGTTTGAGAGGGGTTGTCGATGCCCCGCCGAGTCTGCATCTGGACTGGAGCAGCATCGGCGCATGGCCCGAGCTGACCGCGCGCTTTCCCCACGTGAGCAGCCTGCGCTTGAGTGTTGAAGGTTTGCTCAGTCAGAGCAGCGAAGCGTTTGCGCGGCAGTTTCCCAATGTGCGGTCGATCGAGCTTTACGTCTGGGACACCCTCGACCGGCCGCAACTGGTCGAGAAGCTCAAAGAGTTGTCGGGTATTCGTGAGTTGCTGCTGGGCGGCAACCTCAGTCAGGAATTCACGGAGACGGCGCAGGCATTGGTCAATGTCATGCCGCAACTGGAGTCCCTGACGCTGCGCGGGATCACCACGGAGCTGGATGTCAGCGGCTTGCCGAACCTGCGTGCGTTGAGTGTCGCGGGCAGCCTGGAGGTCTGGCCGAAAGGTGCTCTTGAATTGCCCGCACTGGAACAATTGAACCTCAGCCACGCCAGCCTGAAAACGCTGCCCGCCGAGCTGTTTTCGCGGCACGAGCATCTGTGGCGCGGTCTGCAACTGAACTGGGCGAGGCTCGACGCTGAGCAATTCACCAAGGCTTACGACTACGTGCACGACCATCCGGCGCACTTGCTCGACACCGAACACATGCTTGACCGCTACAGTCAGGACACGCTGCAAGTCGCGATGGACTCCGGCAGTGAGCTGTCGACAACGGCGCTGCGCCAGCTCAAGGCTGAGGGGATTGTCGGCCGGGCATTGCTCGATCACATCAACACCGTGCGCGCGGATCGGCAGTGGCTGTCGCAACAACTGCAGGGTTGGCAGGAGCGTTCGGTGACGGCCAATGGTCGCCCGGTCGACTTGCGCGGTCGACAGAGCGCGGCCCGGCTGATCCGTGAGTGTTGGCGCGAAGGCCTGCGTCAGCGTTACGCCACATCGGTCGACGGGCCGGGCATTGCGCAACCACAACCCGGTCCGTCAACCTCACGGCCAGTGCCGGTGACTGGGCCGGTTAACGCTGCGACGCTGGATATCTCCGGCACGCCGCTCGGTGATCTGCCTGATCTGTCAGGGCTGACCCGTCGTGGTTTCTCCCATGTTCATGCATTGAACATGGCCGAAGTCATCGCACCGGTGGACGACATCAGGCCGTTTCTCCTGCACTTCAGCGAGCTCCGTGCGCTGGACCTGAGTCGCAATCAACTGTTCGAGGTGCCGTCATCACTCGCCGGGCTGAAAAACCTGCAAGACCTCAGCCTGCACCACAATTACCTGACGATCACGCCGGGTATCCAGAGGCAGTTGAACGGTTTATCAGCGCTGGAGCTTCTCGATTTGCGGCGCAATCGCATCGAAACGCTGGATGTCAGCGCCTTGCGCAATCTGAAGCGTCTGCGACTGGGTTACACCGCGATCAGCGCCTGGCCCGGCGGTGTGCTGGACCTGCCAGCGCTGGCTCAGTTGGAGCTGAACAACAGCGCAATCGCCACGGTGCCCAAAGCTGTGCTCACGGGGCACGAACAGCTCTGGGTCGATATGAGTGGCTGCCGTTTGACCACCGAAGCCCGTCACGATTTGCTCACGACCAGCCGTGCGTTTGCGCCGATGGGCATTTCCCGGGCCGATTTGCGCGAAGGCTTTGTCATCGGCGGTCCGGCGTATTTTCCGCCTCTGGTCAGCCAGCATCCGGAACTGTTGTTGCCGCTGCGCGTGGAGTCTGCCGAGCAACTGGCGCGGATGACCCCGAAAGCACGCCTGCAACGGCTCGACCCGGATTTGCGCGATGGCGAAGCGCTGCAAGCGGTCGATGACCTGACGTTGAGCAAGGGCGGGGCGGGGACACTGTTTGCGCAAATGGACCATTGGGATGCGCAATATCAGCGGCTGACGGAAAACCTCAATCGATGGATTACTCAGCCTCCATTTCAGTTGCGCGAGCTAAGTGTGCCGCTGTGGGTCAGTGCCCTGGAACGTCGCAGGGCCGCGGAGCAGATTTTAAGCTGTTGGCGACAGAACCTTCGTGGCGCGACGGTCGCCGAGGGCGCCGCTACGGACTACGTGCTGGATCTGTCGGAAAACCCATTGGGCAGCTTGCCGTTGTTGAGTGGCGATTTTTCCCACGTTGGTGTGCTGAAGCTCAACAAGGTGTTTATCAGCGAAACCGGCCTGGATGGTTTTTTACAGCCGTTCGAAGCGATTCATACGCTGGAACTCAGCAGCAACTTGCTGACCGGTCTGCCTGAACCGATCACCGCCCTGAGTCGGCTCAGGCGTTTGTCAGTGTCTGCCAACCAACTGAACACAACGCCGCGATTGCAGCAGCAGCTTGCGGCGTTGAATCAGCTGCAAACACTGGATCTGTCGAATAACTGGCTGGAATCGCTGGATGTCAGTTCGCTGGCGCATTTGCAGAGCCTTGATCTGCAGGGCAATCGTCTGGTCAGTTGGCCGGAAGGTGTATTGCAGTTGCCAGCCCTCAACACATTGAATTTACGCGGCAACATGCTGGAGTCGATTCCTCAGGCCTTGATGACCGAGCCCCATCGACTTTTGCGCGAAGGCACGAATGTAGCCGGCAATGACAGCCTCGATGCAGCGAGTCTGTTGATGCTGCGCAACGACGTGGAAGCCGGCGACACGATCATGGGATGGGGCGCAGAAGAGCTCGACGAGGTGCTCGACAGCATTGACAGCAGCAGTGCTTCGCCCAGTAACGAGTCGGCGCTCAGTAACGAAACCGTCGATCTGGAGCAGGTCACCGGCCCTGAAGCGCGCCAACGCTGGATCGATCTGGCCGTAGAGGGCGCCGATGAACTGACGCGGATCTGGACTGATTTTGAAGCACTGCCCGACAGCGCGGCGTTTTTCAATTTGCTCGACCGTCTGCAAGGAACCAAAGACTTCACCTTGGGGCGCACTGATCTGACCCGGCGCGTTCATCGGGTGCTGAAGGCGGCCGACAGCGACCCTGAGCTCAGGGACACGCTGTTCGCGATGGCGCAATCGGCGCCGACCTGCGGCGACGGTCGCATCCTGTTGTTCAGCGACATCGAAGTGAAGGTCTTCGAGTTCGATACGCTCAAATCGACGCCGGCCAACCAACAGGACAGCGTGTTGTTCAAACTCGGCAGGAAGCTGTTTCGTCTCGGCCGCATAGAAAAAATCGCCAACCGCGACGTGTTGCAACGACAGGCGCAAGGGGGCAGGCCCGACCCGGCGGAAGTGCGTCTGGCGTATCGCATCGGCCTGGGCTACAGGCTTGATTTGCCGGCGCAACCGCACGACATGCTGTACAGCGGCAACGTCAGCGCCACAATACTGGACGCCGCGTATGCCGAAGTGATCGCGGCGGAACAATCGGCAGACTTCATGGAAGATCTGGTCACGCGCAAGTACTGGGTCGATCAGTTGAAACGCAAATACGCAGCACGATTCGCTGCTTTAAAAGACAAGCAGGCGCAGATTCAGGGCGAGTTGGAGGATCGTCATGCGCAGATAACCGAGGCGTATCTGGCCGAAGTCGGGGCGCTCGAGGTGGAGTTCAAAACCCAGGAAACGGGGTTATTGCTGGAGCTGACGGACACTGAACGTCAGCAGTCCAGCGTGTAAGGGATGGGCTGGAAACCTCGGTAGCCAAGCGGTCTACCGAGGTGTTTTCTCAAGTTGTCGTAGACGAGATTCGGCGCCAACCAACGCTCGGTCACGCTCAGTTCCTGACTGGATCGTCCATAAATCCCTCGTCTACCGTGTGTTTCAGACAAGCATAACCAACCCTCTCGAGAACATCGCAAAAGCAAATGTGGGAGCGGGCTTGCTCGCGAAGGCGTCATGTCAGTCAACATCAATGTTGAATGATCGACCGCTTTCGCGAGCAGGCTCGCTCCCACAGGGGATGTTGCGTCAGGGCTGGGTCAGTTGTCGTAACCGAGATTCGGCGCCAACCAACGCTCGGTCACGCTCAGTTCCTGGCTGGATTGTCCATAAATCCCTCGTCTGCCGTGTGTGTCAGACAAGCATAACCAACCCTCTCGAGAACATCGCAAAAGCAAATGTGGGAGCGGCCTTGCTCGCGAAGGCGTCATGTCAGTCAACCTCAATGTTGAATGATCGACCGCTTTCGCGAGCAAGCCCGCTCCCACAGGGCATGTTGCGTCAGGGCTGGGTTATTTGTCGTAGACGAGATTCGGCGCCAGCCAGCGCTCGGTCACGCTCAGTTCCCGACTGGATTGTCCATAAATCCCTCGTCTGCCGTGTGTGTCAGACAAGCAGAGACAGCCCTTTCAAGAACATCGCAAAAGCAAATGTGGGAGCGAGCCTGCTCGCGAAGGCGTCATGTCAGTCAACATCAATGTTGGCTGATAGACCGCTTTCGCGAGCAAGCCCGCTCCCACAGGGGATGTTGCGTCAGGGCTGGATCAGTTGTCGTAGCCGAGGTTCGGCGCCAGCCAGCGTTCGGTCACGCTCAGTTCCTGACCTTTGCGCGAGGTGTAGCTGGCGATCTGATCCTTATCGACCTTGCCCACCGCGAAGTACTGCGCCTGCGGATGGGCGAAGTACCAGCCACTGACTGCTGCCGCCGGGAACATTGCGTAGTGTTCGGTGAGGAACACACCGCTGCGGCCGGCACGCATTTCTTCGGCCTCTGGATCGAGCAGGGCGAACAGCGCGGCTTTTTCGGTGTGATCCGGGCAGGCCGGGTAGCCCGGGGCAGGGCGGATGCCACTGTATTGCTCTTTGATCAGCGCTTCGTTGTCGAGGGTTTCGTCTTTGGCGTAACCCCAGTGCTCTTTACGCACTTGCTGGTGCAGCCATTCGGCGCAGGCTTCGGCCAAACGGTCGGCCAGCGCTTTGACCATGATCGAGTTGTAGTCGTCGCCAGCGTCCTGATAGGCCTTGGCGACTTCTTCGGCGCCGATGCCGGCGGTGGTGATGAAACCACCGACGTAGTCGGTCACCTCGCTGTCTTTCGGTGCGACGAAGTCGGCCAGCGAGAAGTTTGGCTTGCCGTCGGTCTTGATGATCTGCTGGCGCAAGTGATGCAGTTTGGCCAATGGCTTGCCGTCATCGCCGTACAGTTCGATGTCGTCGTCATGCACCTGATTGGCCGGCCAGAAACCGAACACCGCACGGGCGCTGATCAACTTCTCGTCGATCAGCTTGGCGAGCATTTCCTGCGCGTCTTTGTACAGCGACGTCGCGGCTTCACCGACCACTTCGTCTTCGAGGATGCGCGGGAATTTGCCAGCCAGATCCCAGGAGATAAAGAACGGCGTCCAGTCGATGTATTCGGCGAGGACTTTCAGGTCGATGTTGTCCAGAACCTTGCTGCCAGTGAAGGTTGGTTTAACGGGCTGATAAGTCGCCCAGTCAAACTGCGGCTTCTTGGCGACGGCCGCTGCGTAGCTCAAACGCTCGGTGCGGGCGCTGCGGTTGGCCGTACGCTCACGCACATCGACGTATTCCAGACGGGTCTTCTCGACGAAACCGGCCTTCAATTCTTTCGACAGCAACTGCGTCGCCACGCCGACCGCGCGGGAAGCGTCGGTCACGTAGACCACGGCATCGTTGCTGTACTTCGGCTCGATCTTCACTGCCGTGTGCGCTTTGGAGGTGGTCGCGCCACCAATCATCAGCGGCAGGTGGAAATCCTGACGCTGCATCTCGCGAGCAACATGGACCATCTCGTCAAGGGAAGGCGTGATCAGACCGGACAGGCCGATGATGTCGCACTTCTGCTCTTTGGCCACTTGCAGAATCTTCTCTGCTGGCACCATCACACCGAGGTCGACGATGTCGTAGCCGTTGCAACCGAGCACCACACCAACAATGTTCTTGCCGATGTCGTGCACGTCGCCTTTCACGGTTGCCATCAGAATCTTGCCCTTGGCTTCCGGTTTGTCGCCTTTTTCCAGTTCGATGAACGGGATCAGGTGGGCCACAGCCTGCTTCATCACACGGGCGGATTTCACCACTTGCGGCAGGAACATTTTGCCGGCGCCGAACAGGTCGCCGACGATGTTCATGCCGGACATCAGCGGGCCTTCGATCACTTCGATCGGGCGGGCGAACGACTGGCGAGACTCTTCGGTGTCTTCAACGATGTGCGTGGTGATGCCTTTGACCAGCGCATGCTCCAAACGCTTGTTGACCTCCCAGCTGCGCCACTCTTCGGTCTCGGCTTCCTTGACGCTGCCGTCGCCCTTGTACTTGTCGGCGATGGCGAGGAGGGCGTCGGTGCCGTTTGGCGTGCGGTTGAGCACCACGTCTTCAACGGCGTCGCGCAGTTCTTGCGGGATCTGGTCGTAGATCTCCAGTTGACCGGCGTTGACGATGCCCATGGTCAGGCCCGCGCGGATTGCGTACAGCAGGAACACCGAGTGAATCGCCTCGCGCACCGGGTTGTTGCCACGGAACGAGAACGACACGTTGGACACGCCGCCCGAGGTCAGCGCATACGGCAGTTCATCGCGGATGTAGGCACAGGCGTTGATGAAGTCGACAGCGTAGTTGTTGTGCTCTTCGATGCCGGTGGCGACGGCGAAGATGTTCGGGTCGAAGATGATGTCTTCCGGCGGGAAGCCGACTTCGTTGACCAGAATGTCGTAGGAGCGTTTGCAGATTTCTTTCTTGGG